>JANWZY010000113.1 GCA_025061935.1 Verrucomicrobiia bacterium | reverse complement strand
ACCGAGTCACCCTGCACGCTTCAGGCACGGGCCACTGCTAAGCCTATGTTGCCGGCTGCGTCAGCAAGTGTCAACTGCCCAACAGCCTACTGCACAGGCTATCCAGCTCCCTTCGGTGTCCTTCGTCCTGTGCGCGGTGTGCCCGACTCGAGCCTAACCGGTACGGGTGCTCAACACCTCGGATATGATTGCCTGCGCTTGGACAATGATTTCCCGAAGGTGTGCCTCGCTTTTGAAGCTTTCGGCGTAGAGCTTGTACACGTCTTCTGTCCCTGAGGGCCGCGCTGTGAACCAACCGTTCTGTGCAACAATCTTAATTCCCCCGATTGGCGCGCCGTTGCCCGGCGCATGCGTGAGCTTGTCCAAAATAGGCTCGCCAGCAAGCGTTGACGCGCGCACATCCTTGGCCGAAAGCTTCCGCAACAGAGCCTTTTGCGCAGGCGTAGCTGGCGCATCAATCCGCTGATAGTAGGGTGTGCCGAACCTGGCCGTTAACTCAGCATAAAGCTGGCCGGGATCGCGACCAGTCCGCGCAGTAATTTCGCACGCGAGCAAACACATCACGATCCCGTCCTTATCAGTTGTCCAAGCTGTACCGTCTTTCCGCAAAAAGGTTGCGCCAGCGCTCTCTTCGCCGCCGAAACAAATCGAGCCGTTGTGCAAATGCGGCGCGAACCATTTGAACCCGACTGGGACTTCGAACAGTTTCCGCCCTGCACTTCTGACTACGCGGTCAATCAAGCTGCTGCTGACCAAAGTTTTGCCTACTGCAATTGACTCAGGCCATTCCGGCCGATTGGCGAGCAAGTAACTGATCGCCACCGCAAGGTAATGGTTCGGGTTCATCAACCCTGCCCCGCGCGTGACGATGCCGTGCCTGTCTGCATCCGGGTCGTTCCCGAACGCGATGTCGAACCGATCTTTTAACTCCACTAACCCGGCCATTGCATACGGGCTGGAACAATCCATGCGTATCTTGCCGTCGTAATCAACAGTCATGAACCGGAACGTCGGATCAAGAACAGGATTCACCACGGTCAGTTCCAACCCCCACTCTTGCGCGACCGCTTGCCAATACCCGAGCGATGCGCCGCCTAGCGGATCAACCCCAATCTTGAGTCCCGCCGCGCGAATCGCGGCCATGTCCACCACAGCGCCCAAATCCTTCACATACGGGAAGACAAAATCCTGCTCGTGCGTGGTCGCTGCATTGCGTGCGGCCTCATACGGGACACGTTTCACGGCGCGGTTCCCTGTACGGAGCAGCTCGTTCGCACGAGTCTGAATCCAATCCGTCACTTCCGTGTCCGCGGGCCCGCCATGAGGCGGATTATATTTGAACCCGCCGTCAGCAGGCGGATTGTGCGACGGCGTGATCACAATGCCATCGGCCAGGCCGCTAGTGCGCCCACGATTGTAGCTCAGAATCGCGTGCGAAATAACCGGCGTCGGCGTGAACCCATCCGCGCGCTGAATAATTGTCTCGACCCCGTTGCCGGCTAGCACCTCCAACGCTGTGCGCTGCGCCGGGCCGGACACCGCGTGCGTGTCTTTGCCCATGAACAGTGGGCCGTCAATGCCGTGGCTCCGGCGGTAATCGCATATGGCTTGTGTAATTGCCAAAATGTGCGCCTCGGTGAACGTGCCACCGAGCGGCGAACCGCGATGCCCGCTGGTACCGAAACTGACAAGCTGATTCGGATCCGCCAAATCGGGTACGCGGGTATAGTACTCGCGCTCGAGTCTGCTGACATCGATCAGCAACTCAGGCGGCACCAGTTTACCGGCCAAGGGATGAATCGAAGTTGTCATGGTGCTGAAATTGGCATTCGAGGCTAATGCGCTAAATCTTGACCTTGAACTGTTCGCCTTTTGTGAGCGAAAGCGCGAATCCTGCGAGTAGCTCCGGGATAAGTTCGAGGTCTTTAAGGCTAATTATCTCGACCGGCGAGTGCATGTAACGATTCGGTAAGCTGATCAATGCGCTCGGGATGCCCCCGCGCGTCCAAAAAATCGCGTCTGCGTCTGTGCCGCTTGTGCCTGAAACCGCCTCGTGCTGGAGCGGGATTCGTTTCCGCTTAGCCACGGATTCGATCCGCGCGACCACCTCCGGATGGTTGCACCCGCCGTGTGTGACTGTCGGGCCTTTGCCAAGTTTCACATTGCCATGCTGTTGCTTGCTCACTGTGGGGTAATCAGTCGCGTGGGTTACGTCAACCACGAGCGCCACGTCCGGCTTTAGTGAATAAGCGATCTGCCGTGCGCCGAGCAGCCCGACCTCTTCCTGAACGTTCGACACTGCGCAGACCTCGGCCTGCAGCTTTGACCGGTCCGGCGCCAGGATACGCAACGCTTCGGCCACAGCGAACGTGCCGATGCGGTTGTCAAATGCGCGGCCCACGGCCAGTCCGTTCCGCAACAGCTCGAACTCGGCAGTAAGCGTCACGGGGTCACCAATTTGAACCAGGCGCGACGCTTCCTTGCCGTTGCGCGCGCCAATGTCAATGAAAAGGTCGTGTATTTTGGGCGGTTTCTCCTCGGCCGTGTTCTTTTTCAAATGTGGCGCGACGCTGCCGACCACACCCTTGACCGGGCCGCGCCGAGTATGAATCAGCACGCGCTGCGCACGCATGATCGCCGGCTCGACGCCGCCGAGTTTGCGCACGTACACGAAGCCGTCGTCGTCAATGTAATTGACCGTCATCGCGATTTCGTCCGCGTGCGCGGCAAGCATCAACCGTGGCGAGCCTCCCTTATTTAGCACTGCCACGCAGTTGCCATATGCGTCCGAAAATGTCTCGTCAGCGAATTGTTTCACATAATCGAGCCACACGCGTTGGCCCCGGACCTCATGGCCGACCGGGCTTGGCGTGTTGACTAACTGCCGCAAGAATTCCAGCGATTGCTCGCGCATGCTTAAAGCATAAAACCCATCGCACACGCCGTCGAGGGTTCTAAAATGCTGCGTTCACCGTGCTTAAAAGCGTACGTAGTTATACGGATAACCGCGTCCGTATAACGCGGCATACGGCCGCGCCTGAAGTTGCTTTACTTGACGCACCTCAAATACGACGTTGGCTCCGGTATGAGGTTCAAAGTGTGGCTGGGCCTTGTGTTGTTTGCGCTCATAGCTTCATTACCCTCCGCACGCGGCGGATTCAGTTCGATGTTCGTTTTCGGCGACGGCACGTGCGCGACCACAAATAATCAATTTGCGGGTCCCTATTACTACGGACTACGCCGCAGCAACGGGCGCGTCTGGGTCGAGGTGCTGGCCCAATGGCAAGGCATACCGTTTGACTCGAATAAAAATTGGTCTTACTTCGGCCACGACAGCACGAATCTCGTGGCCAATGCGACCGCGTTTACCCCGCCGCCGGACGTAGCCACAACGCTGTTCGTTATTTGGTGCATTAATGCCGACCTGGTTTGGCTTTCAAATTGGGGCGGAACAGACATGCCAACTTGGACGAATGCGTTGAACCAGGCGCTGCGGAATCATTACCGCGCCGTGACTAACCTCTACGCCAAGGGCGCGCGCACACTCCTTATGCCGAATGCCGCAGACGTTACGATCACGCCTTTTTACTCGTACTACCCGGACGCCTGGCGCGTGTTTGCCCGGCAACGCATCGTCGAGCTTAACCAGAAATTCGCGCAAATGCTGGCCGAGCTAACAAACGCGTGCCCGGGCCTGAGAATTTACATGCCGGACTTTTTCTGGGTTGGAGACCATATCCTGACAAACGCGGCCGCATTCGGGCTCACAAACGTATTGGACGAAAACGGCAAAAGAATTGACGCTTTGGCCGACTCGAGACTGAAAGACAAATCGCTCAACGGCCCAGGCGCAAATTACATCTTTTGGGACATGTACCATCCGACCGCGCGCACTCACATGGTGCTTGCTGAGTACGCGCAACGGTTGCTGTCGCCGCTCCGGTTCGGCCAAATCAGCACGGCCAACTGGAGCAACAGGATCGAGCTAGTCAACTTGCCAGTGGGTCGGGGCGGGTTTATTGACGCAAGCCCTGACTTGCAGACCTGGTCCCCACTCGAAGTCCTAATTCCAACCAATACGACTCAAACAGTCCTGCTGCCTCAAACAGGCGCGGCTGCCTTTTACCGGTTGCGGTTCCCGTTCAATTGGACCTGGCCGTAAGCAGTGTCCAGCGGCACCAACGTGGGGTAACCTTGGGGCATGTGCCCCAGCGCGGGAAGCCTACCTTACACATGCGCACCCGAAGCCACCGGCCATCCCATGCCCTGGCGCCGGCCTTTTTCGAGTGGACAAACCACTTGGCATTTGCCCAAGTTTGAACGCGCAACCTGGCTGCAAATCAAAATCTAAGCATGGCCGACACAAACAAACCTACAACTGCTGGGCAACCGGCGCCGCAGGCGCAAGCTGGCACGCTTGCGCGGTCCAAGCCGGCACCCCTCTTCAGGCCTACTGACTGGGCCACATTCGCCATTACAACAGTGCTGGTTTGGATCGGGTACTACCTCACGCTTGCGCCGGACTTGACACTGGAAGACTCGGGCGAACTGGCCACGGCGTCATTTTACGCCGGCATCCCGCATCCACCAGGCTACCCTGTCTGGACGATCTACACCTGGTTCTGGACGCTGCTGCCCTGGGGCAATGTTGCTTGGCGCGTCGGGCTGGGCTGCGCCACAGCCGGCGCACTCGCCTGCGGCCTGCTCGCGCTGCTGGTCTCACGCGGCAGCAGCATGCTCATGGAGGGCCTCGAAGACCTCAAAAACATGCGCGGCGGCTGGGAAAACGCCATATGCATGGCCGCCGGGTTCGTCTCGGGAATGCTCCTCGGGTTCAACGGGTACATGTGGAGCCAGTCGGTGATTGTTGAAGTGTACTCGTTCAGCGTGCTGTCGCTCATGGGTGTTCTGGTGTGCCTTCTGCGATGGATCTACTCCCCGAACCAGCGCCGGTACCTGTATCTGGCAATGTTCATTTTCGGCATTTGTTTCACCAATCACCAGACGTTAGTCGTAGCGGCCATGGGTATCGAGGTGGCCATTGCGGCAGCCGATTGGCGTTTGGGCAGAAACCTATTTTTGGGCAACAGCATCCTTTACGGCATGGGCCTGATCGCCAAAGGCCAAGGCTTGCTACCCACGTTCGAAAGCCCGCCCGACCAGATCAACATGGTGTTCTTCATCTTCAACATGGTCGGCGTGGCTTCAATCGCTGCGTACGTCTGGTTCGCAATACTCACTAAGGAGGATTTGCCTGAGCTGGCGCGCGACGCATGCCTGGCCGCCGCAGGCCTGCTTTTCATGGCCTCTTACACTGGAGGTGGGCCGGTACGGTTCCTCGGCGTGCTCGCACTATGCAGTTGGGCCGGGCTGACATGGAAAACGCGCAAGCTCGGGCTAGAGCAGCTTGCTGTGATCCTGATGGGCCTGCTCTGGCTCGCCGGCGCAGCTTTTTACCTTTACATGCCTATTTCAGGCATGAGCACCCCGCCGATGCAATGGGGCTACCCGCGCACAGTCGAGGGGTTCTTCCACGCACTAACGCGCGGCCAATACGAAAAGGCGAACCCGACTAACTTCCTCACCGACCCGGGCAGGTTCTTCATGCAGCTATGGATGCTCATCAAAGGCGTGGGCGACGAATTCAACTGGGTGTACACGGTCATCGGGCTTGTGCCATTCCTGTACTTTTTCAAAATGCAGCGCCGCGAGCGCGCGTGGCTGACCGGCATTGTGGCTATTTACCTGTGTCTCGGCGTGCTGCTGATGATCCTGCTGAATCCGTCGCCCGAGCGCGCATCACGCGAGCTTGTGCGCGTGTTCTTCACTGCATCGCACGTGTTAATCGCGCTTCTTGTAGGCTACGGATTGACCATTATTGCCGCCTACATGGCCACGCACTACCAACGGTTCCGGCCCATGGGCTTGATTGGCGGCGGCGTGGCTGTGGCGCTGGCCATATTCGAGCTGCTGGCTGACACGCAAGAGGTCTATTTTGGCGGCGCGATTACGGGCCTCACCGAGCTTATCGCGCAAATCGGTCGGGCATTTACCAAGGACCAGTACGGGTTACCGGTCTATGCGAACCTGCTCCTGATTGCCATGGCATTAATCTTCTTGGGCGCGCTGCTGGCGTACAGGTCGCGCGCGCCCCTGGCGATCACACTGGGCCTGTTCGCACTCATGCCCTCAAACTCGATCATGACCCACTGGGCCGATAACGAACAGCGCGGGCACCTGTTCGGATACTGGTTCGGGCACGACATGTTCACCCCGCCGTTCGTCGGGCCTGACGGTAAACTCACCTATGACCCCGTGCTCCGCGAGCAAGCGCTAAAAGGCCCGAACGGCCACCTTGTGTACCCGGAAATGTCGAAGCACGCGGTCCTGTACGGCGGGACAGACCCGGGCAGGTTCTGCCCGACATACATGATCTTCTGCGAAAGCTTCATCCCGCCACGGTGCAAGCCGCACGACCCGAACTTCGACCGGCGTGACGTGTACCTTATCACGCAAAACGCACTGGCAGACCACACGTACCTGTGCTACTTGCGCTCACAGTACAACCGCAGCAAGCAAATAGACCCGCCCTTCTTCCAAGAGCTGCTCCGGTCCAAGAAAGAAAAACGTGACAACTACTACACCAACATACTGGCCCGAATGGTCATCCCGCTTGACCGACTATTTGCGAACCTAGGCGAAAAGATTGAAAAACGCAGGCGTACGTTCACTTCATGGTTTAAGCCCGAGCATTTCATTGACTTGCCCGGATTCGTAGCCAAACTGCGCCCGCACCCAGAACAAGACCCACTGTCGAAGTTCCTTTTCGATAACCTAAGCAAAGAAACGCAGCAGCTACTGACAGGCGCCGGCGACGCCGCTGCACTGAAGCAAGCACTCGCGCGTGACCTGAACGTATTGCTCGAACGCGAGCTAATAGCACAGCGCCAAATTCGGCGTAAAGTCCGCGAAATCGCCCGGCTCGAAGAACAGATTTTCACCAAGGGTGATTCCCCAAAACTCCAAAAACGCAAGCAACAGCTCGATGCGGAGATTAAAGCGCTGGCTCAAATCGGGCCGCTATACGAAAGCAACCGGTTCGCGCACGTGACGCTCTCCGACCACGTGGCTAAGTTTTTGAAACAACAGCTTGAAATCGAGCAGGAGCAGCGGGCCAAGCCCGAAATTGATTTTCCTTACAACTCTGCCCGAATACGGCTGAACCGGCTCTTGCTCGAAGAAGCATATCCGGCACACATCGCCAAAAGCCTCGGCGGCGTATATCCTGACCGCGAAATTTACATTGCCACACCTGAAGACGCATCGCTCTGTTTCTCGAACTATCTAATTGACGCCCAGCAACGGCTCGCCAGAAACGAACTCAAACCCGGTGAAGATGTCCGCATAGTCGAAGACGGTGGAGTGCAAAAGGTTCAAGTGGCAGGCCAAGTGGCCGTAATGTCAATTAACGCCCTGATCGCAGGCATCATTTTCACAAACACGCCTGACCACGAATTCTATATCGAGGAAAGTTTCCCGCTGGATTGGATGTACCCGTTCCTTACGCCATACGGCATCATCATGAAGATCAACCGCGAGCCGTTGCCCGAATTGAGCGAAGAAATCCTTCAGCGCGACCACCATTTCTGGTCGCATTACTCCGAACGACTCATCGGTAACTGGATCACATACGACACGCCGCTGTCCAACATTGTTGCTTTCGTGGAAAAAGTTTACCTCAGGAAAGATTTCAGTGGATTCAAAGGCGACAGGAAGTTTGTCCGGGACGATCAGGCCCAGAAAGCGTTCTCGAAATTGCGCAGCGCCATCGCCGGCGTTTACACATGGCGAATATTCAACGCCGCCAAGTCCATCCCCGAGCAGCAACGCCTCATCCGCGAAGCCGAGTTTGCCTTCAAGCAGGCTTTCGCATTCTGCCCATATAGCCCCGAGGCCGTCTTCAGATACGCGCAGCTACTGGTCGCGCTCAACCGGATAGAGGACGCGCTGCTAATCGCCAGAACATGCCTGAAACTCGACCCGTATAACGGCGCAGTCAGCACACTTGTCAAAAACCTCGAAGAAGCACTGGCCCGCTCAAACCTGGCGCGCCCAACCCCGCTAGGCGGCATCGAACAACTCGAAGCACAAATCAAAAACAACCCTAACGACTTCCAAGCCGCGCTCGACCTCGCGGCGCTGCATCTACAGTTGGGCCAGACTAATCGAGCCTTGGAAGTACTCGACAGTATCCGGACCAACCCGGCCGCCAACATACGTGTCATGGAAGTCTTGGCCCAGGCGTTCGCACAAATCGGCCAACTCGACCGCCTCGAACCCGTGCTCGAAACATTGGCAAACAATCAGCCAGGATACCCGGAAGCATGGTATAACCTCGCCGCAATTAAAGCCGTCCGCCAGAAACCGGCCGAAGCCATCTCGGCTTTAGCTAAAGCACTGCATTACAACGCACTGCGCCTGGCAACGAACCCGCACACACGTAATTTGACCAACGAGGCGTTGCGGGATGAACGCTTCAATTACCTCAGGGGCACGCCAGAATTTAGGCGCCTGCTCGGCCCGCCATAGTTTGCTGCACGCGCTACTCCCAACTCGTACAGCATCCGCGCAGTTGCCCTGTAGCGGTTCATCAACTACTTTTTAGCGCTAGGCACTTTTTCCAGTCAGAACGCAATTTTCGCCATGAAAAAACATTTAAAACACGCCAAGCCCGATGCTGCAATAAATGATGAAGTGCAGCCGGCACCGGCCGGACCGCAACCAACCACTACCGATGCGGCACCGACCGGCGAGCCACCCACTGCGGCCCAACCGCAGGAAGCAGCTCCGCCGGATCAGACTCACACTACGCCGCCACAAGAACAAATCCCGGCCGAAGAATTAAAAGCGCTACGCGAGCGCGCAGCCAAAGCAGATGAATACTGGGACAGGCTATTGCGCACCGCCGCCGAGTTGGAAAACTTCAAAAAGCGCGTCGCACGCGAACGACAAGAAACAATCAAGTTCGCCACAGAATCACTCATCCAGAA
>JANWZY010000112.1 GCA_025061935.1 Verrucomicrobiia bacterium | reverse complement strand
TGCGTTACTGCGCGAGTTGCGTCGTCATGGTGTAAGTGCGCGTGCGGTGGTGTTTACATCGGATGGGGACCTGATGTTGCCGGAGCAGTGCGCGGAGGTACTGGCTGTTTTCAAGCGGTTACCGAGGTGGTGGCGGAAATTTGTGCTGGGTAGGGTGCAGGGGCGCAGGCTCGCGTCGCTATTGTTTCATTTGGAGACCTTGGCGTGTCTTTGGCTTGCTGTGCGGGTTGCGAGCCACAGCGGTGCCGAAGTTTTGCATTGGATCGGTGGCACGCATCTGCCGGTGTTCGGCGCGGTGTTGCTTACGCGGCGCGTGCGGTTTGTTTACAGCCTTTTCGGGCGGCTGACCGCCGAAGATTCGGGTTCGGGCGGGAGCAGGCGCAGATTGCGCAGCTTGGTCGAGTGGCTAGTGTGCCGCGCGGTTAGGACCGGTCGGCTCGAGTTCGTTTGCGAGACCGAGTTGATTCGTCAAAACGCAGCGCGCATAGCTGGCGCGCATGCGCACGTAATCCCGTATGCGATAGACACATCCAAGCCGTTGCCGGACAAGGAAGTTGCGCGTGCGCGGCTCGATTTGCCGGCGGGTGAGCGAATATTTTTATTTTTCGGGACGCACAGGCTGGAAAAGGACTACCGGACTGCTCTCCGGGGGTGTTTGATGCTCCCAGACCCGCCGTTGGCGCTTTTTGTAGGGAAGGTTATTTCTGCGAATGACCCGCGCGCAGTTGTGGCTGAATGCGGTTATCCGAAGGCGCGTGTTGTTGACGAGTTTGTCCCCGATGAGGTTGCTGAACTGTACTTCGCTGCTGCTGATGTGGTGGTGCTCCCGTATGAGAAAAATTTCTCGCGCGGTTCCGGTGTCCTGATCGAAAGTTGCCGGTACCAGCGGCCCATATTGGTTTCTGCTGCGCCGTACCTATCTGAATTCATTGGGCGGTACCGCTGTGGAGAGACGTTCGAACCGGGCGATCCGAAGTCGTTTGCTGAAGCTGCACGGCGCGTGTTGAGCGACCTGGCTGCGTATGAGCCCGGCCTGACTCGGGCGCGGCAAGACCACTCCTGGGATACAGTTGTGCAGCAGTACCTTGCGTTGTATCGTGGCTGGGCTGTAACGCCGCAGTAAGGCCGGCTTGCACCCGGCGGCTGCTTTGGCTTCGCGTGGGTTTCGGTGCTGCGCCTCGGCACGCAGAGAAGAAGTAGCGTACGAGTTTTTGGCGTTTCCAACATTGATTACGCTGTTGAGCGGTTTAGTGGGTAAAAAATCCAGGCGCGGCCTGTGCCCAAGTTTTATATTTGGGGGCACCAGTAGCGGCGGTGCGCAGGTATTGTAAACCCTGGCCTCAGCTCTGAGACTTTCCGATGCCAAAGAGTGCTGGTATGAGGCCGGAGCCGTGTGAACGTGGGCTGGGCGCCCCCCTATGCATCGTGTCTAAATGCGCATTTGGCCGAGCCATAGGCGAACCAAGGCAAGTGTCGCGCGCTCATGGAATTGCCTGTATGTGTTACTATGCCTGTGTGGGGGCGGGCCGGTTCGGTGTCCGGGCGCAGTTTGTTGCATGGTGCCAAGTGGTGGTATTATCGCTTGGCTAGCGGGGATGCCATATTTGCCTTTCCTGGTTAAGAGCATGGCGTGTGTCTTGTAGTGGTATTTGGGCTGAAGTTGCTGAGTTGGTCGGTTACGAGCGTGTGCGGTTTTTGTTGGCTTCGGTGCCGAGTTTAATAAAGCTTTGCGCGCAAGAAGTGTAGCAGATGGAGCGCGGTGGTTCTGACAATGGGAGATACGGACGCGCGGGTGCGGACGTACCTGAGTCTGGGCTGGTGCCGGGGCCGAAGCGGTTTTTGCCGGCGGTCGGCACGCCGGCGTATCATTTGATGCTTGCTGGCGTGGCGATGTTCGTGTTGGGCCCGCTGGGTGGTGTTTCGGCCGCGTTCATGAACTTTTCGATCGGGTTTTTTATTGGCGGCCAGGTGCTGGCAGGGATTTTGGGTAGCACGATCACGTTGCATTACGGTCCGGAGGGCAAGCACGGCGCGAATTACATTCAGACGATGGCCGCGTCTGTTGCGGGCATGTCTGGCATGGCTGTGCTTATCCAATCCATGGCGTGGCTCGGGCTGCCTGAGCCGCCGGCGTGGAAGCTCGTTTTGTACTTCATGAGCATTGGCATGTTGGGCGTCGGGGTGGGGATGCTTTACACGCCGCTGTTGGTTGACCGGATGCAGCTTGCGTATCCGTCGGGGTTCGCCGTTGCGAATATTTTGCGTGCGCTGACGGATAGGGAGTTGCTGCGGCGGTCGGTTACGAAGCTTGGCGGTGGGATGTTGGCCGGGTACGTGTGCGGTTTGGCCGCGCTCAAGGCTGCGGTGGTGCAGGCGACGCATCTTTCTGCGGCTACGTTCGGCGCCGGGATGATCGTTGGTGCGCGGATAGCTGTGCCCGGGTTGGTCGTGGCTGTGCTCGGGCAGTTGATCAAGCCGTATCTTGTGCAAATCGGCTGGCTTGGGCCGGGCGAGCCGTTTCGGAAGATCGGGTTCATAATAGCGCTCGGGACGATTTTGGGTGCGGCGATTGTGGATATAGGCCTGATCGGGCTTGAAGCGTTGCGGCGGTACCGTGCGCGTGTGGCGGCTCCGCCCGCCGAAGATTGGAAGCGTGTGAACATGGCGCAGTTGCTCGCGTGGGTGGTTTTTTGGGCGGCGGCTGTGGTTGTGGTTGGGCACGTTGCGCTGGGGCAGCCGGTGTTTTTTCAGATCGTTGCTGTTGCGCTTGTGTTTGTGTTCGTGCTTGTCAATGGGATTTCGCTCGGCATTTCGGATAGCAACCCGATCTCGAGCGCGTTTGTGTTGACGGTGTTCATTCTTGCGGCTCTGGGGTTGAATGACCCGAGCGTCGGCCTGTTCAGTGCGGCTGTACTGCTTATTGCATGTTGTGTGGGCGGCGACATGCAGCAGGACCGTTCGACTGGGTGGCGGCTTGGCACCAACCGTGTGAACCAGTTCCGGTACCAAGCTCTCGGAATCGTGATGGGTGCCGTGCTATGCGTTTTGCTTGCCAGGCTGTTCATGAACGCGTACAGCGTTTTGGCAGTGGATTTGTTTTCGAATCCGAACGCGCCTGGTGCGGAGAAGTGGCAGTCGGCCATGACGTACAAGATAGTGGGCGCGTTGCGCGGATTGACGGAGCGCCAGCCGCATGTGATGACCGCGCTGAAGCTCGGGATTGCTTTGGGGCTGGTGGTGGAGTTGTGCCGGAAACTGATCAAGCGCAACGGCAGATACAGGGTATGGGCCGAGGGCACGGTGACGGGCAGGCGTGCTGATTTTGTGCTGGACACAATTGTGCTGCCGAGTCCGTATGCGGCCAGTTTCGGCGGGTTCGTGGATTTGCCAGTTACGGTTTGGTGGTCGGCTGGCGGGATAGTTGGGAGTGTATACGATGTTTGGGCGGCCCGGTGGCGGGGCGCCAACGCGCGTGCGGTCCGGACCGAGCTACCGCCCGACATGAGCACCATGTCGCTTGTGGGTGGTGGGCTGATTGCCGGCGATTCACTTGCCGCGCTTAGCGTGGGGATTTATGGCCTGCTCACAACGGTGTTGTAAGGTTCGGGTAGTTGGCTACATTCGGTTGTGCGCGGCGCGGGGGTTGGTTTGAGTAGTCTGCTGCCTGAGTGAGGGTTGGGTTAGTGTGCGTGGACCGGCTTGGGACTCGGGGCGGAATGCATTGGCTGCAAAGCGTGCATTGATTAGGCGTTAGGCTGAGTTTGTTCCGGCGTGGTGGCCGGGTCGCGCGGCGCACATGCGCGCGGGTCAGGAGGAATTGCGATGAGCTGGAGAAAGTTGAGGATTTGTTTGTTTGCATTGCTGGGTTGTTTCGGCGCGGTGTGGGTTTGCGCTCAACAACCTGTTGCGACGAACGCCGAACCCAAGAAGGGCAAGTGGGAGAGCGAAGTTGCGCTCGGGCTTACGCTCACCAGTGGCAACCGCGAAACCTGGCTGCTGACCGGGGACGCGCGGACGCAGCGTAAGAAACCGCCGACAGAGTGGTCGTTCGGGCTGAACGCGAGCTATGGCGAGACCGAAGACGTCAAGAGTACCGAGCTGCTGCGCGGCTACGGCCAGGCCAACCGGTTGTGGGGTGAGTATTGGTTTCTTTACGCGCGCGGGGATGGCTTGCACAACGACATTACAGGCGTGGATTACAGGTTCGCGGTCGGCCCCGGCTTGGGCCGGTACCTTTTGAAGCGGAGCAGGACGTCCTTGTCAGTGGAGGCTGGCGCCACGTTCGTGTGGGAACGCGTCTCGAGTGCGGCAAACGATTACGTTGCTGTACGATTTGCCGAGCGGTTCGAGCACAAGTTCAACGACCGCGCACGTGTCTGGCACTCGGTCGAGTGGCTTCCCGCGGTTGACGACTGGTCTGATTATGTTTTGACTGCCGAGGCGGGCGTTGACTCTGCACTGAGCAAGTTACTGAGCATGCGCGTGTACGTGCAGGACATTTACGACAGCGAGCCTGCACTGGGCCGTAAACCGAACGATTTGCGCCTGGTGAGCGCGCTGGTGGTGAAGTTTTGAATCATGGGTTGATCCCCGGCGCAAAAAGGATGGTTGTCCTGCCTTGAGGCGCGGTGCGGCGCGTCATTCCGGCTGCGAAACTGTTTTGCTTTCCCTCGGACGCGGTTTATGCCACCAAATGGGCCGTGCTACTCGATGCGGTATTGTTGATTGTCGGGCTTGCGCTTGTGGTCAAGGGCGGCGACCTGTTTGTGTCTGCGGCGGTATGGCTTGCAGATGCCGCGCGCGTGCCGCGCGTTGTGATTGGTGCGACGCTGGTGAGCCTTGCGACCACAGCGCCCGAGCTGGTTGTGTCTGCCATGGCCGGGTTCAAGGGCGTGTCGGACCTGGCGGTGGGGAACGCGGTCGGCTCGTGTATTTGCAACATCGGCCTGATTTTCGGTCTTACGGCGGCGTTGAAGCATGTGGATGTTCACCCGCCGGCGCTGCGCGTACCGCTCCTCGCCATGTTTGGTTTCGCTGTGCTTTTGTTTCTGATGGTTTTGGACATGGAGCTGGCGCAGTGGCAAGGGATTGTTTTAATTGCGTGTGGGGCTGGTTACTTCGGCTACGACTTTATCCGGCACGCGCGGTTTTTCCGGCCCGAGGAGGAAGCCGAGGCTGCGGAGTTGGCTACCAGCGCGGTGGCGCGCGGGCCGGCGTTCCGCGGGTTCGCCGGGCGCGCGGTCGAGTTCGTGCTCGGTGCGGCGCTGGTTGTGGTAGGTAGCCACCTACTGGTCGAGGCCGCTGTGGAGATTGCTGTGGCGCTAGGCGTGCCCCGCATGATCATAGGTCTGACGGTGGTTGCGGTGGGCACGTCCTTGCCCGAGCTTGTTACTGCTGTGACGTCGTCGCGCAAGGGCGTGTCCGACGTTGCCGTTGGCAACGTATTGGGGGCGAACATAGCGAACCTGACGCTCATTGTTGGGACAGCGGCTGCGCTGACCCAGGTCCGGCTGAGCCGGGTTACGGAACTGTTTAACTTCCCGGTGTTGCTCGCCGTTTTCGGTCTGATGTTGTGGATGCTGCTGACCGATCGGAGGGTTACGCGCAGGGAGGGTGCGGTGTTGCTTGCCACCTACGGACTTTATTTGACTGGGCTCGTGATTGTCACGCTTGCCGAGCACTGACGTTGCCGGCGCGCCTGCCCGGGCTGGCAGGAGTGTGAGCTTGGGGTGGGCGCAGCGCAGCGTGCGAGCTTGGGTGCGCTCGGACGCGCGCTAGATCGGCCATGGTTGTCCCCGGGAAGTCAAGCTGGGTAGTCGAGTGTTTCGCGGACCATGACCTTGGTGAGCGTTTTAGCAGCGCGGTCTTTGGCGAGCCTGCAGCCTGCTAAGGATTCGTCGAGCTGTTGCCGGATGCGCACGAACTCACCCAGCTCGGCTGGAAGTGCCCCAGTTGATTGCGCTGCGCTGTGCGCTGCGCCCGGAGGCTGACCTGGCGCCTGGAGGTAGCCATAGACAAGCTCTGCGCAGATTTTGCCGACTTCGCCTGCGGCGCGCGCAGCCTGCACGCAGCATAGGTCTGTATAGAATGCGACGATACCTGGCAGCGCATCGGCCAGTGCCGGTTGGGTCGTGCCTTTCTCGGCCAGCTCGATCACGTCCAGGATGAACTGCCGCGCGGCGAGCAGCCAGCACAGTGCATCAGCCAGTGGGAAAGTGACTGCCTGGCGCGATTTGTGGTATAGCCTGGCACCGGCTCGGTCGCGCGCTGCGTGAAATTAAGCGTCCAGAGCCAGAGCCGCATTGCGTTTGCCAGGCTGAGGGCGCCGATGCCGGGTCGCGCGCGGGCTATTTGCTCCAGCTCCGCGATCCATTGTTCGAACTGTGCCAGGAACAGCTCGTTTGTCATTGTGATCGAGAGTTGGAGCCGTTGGACTGCTTCCGGCCCTTCGTATGTGGCTTCGAGTTGTGCGTCGATCCATTTGAATCCGAGGAAGCCTGGGCAGTCTTCGGTGATGCCGTAGCCGCCCATCAGGCTTACGGCCTCGCGCATCATGTTTGCGCCGTGGCCGGTGTTCCACAGCTTGCAGGCTGGGCAGAGGACGTTTGCCAGCGAGTCCAGCAGTACGAATTGGACCAGCGTGTCCGGTGGGGGTTGATCCCCCTGCGTGGCGCTTGCTGCGCGCTGCTTGAGTGTCGCCAGCGCCTCTTGCTGTTTGGCGGCCAATTCTTTGAACGCGGCGCGACCGGTCAGGCCTTTTTGGGCGAAGATGCGGTCTTTTTCTTTCTCGAGCGGGTCGAGCTGGTCGAACAGTCGCGCGGCGGCGAACCCGAGCGATGCGGCCGCTTCGCCCGTGGCCCACACATCAATGAGTCTGTGCGGCACGTCCTCTTTTTGGAGCAGGCCGAGGTCGTATCTTGGCGTGCCTGGCGCGCCTTCGCCGCCGCGGAACCGTGCCCGCGCGTACTGGATGACAGGCTCGATGGCCGACAGCAGTTTGGCCGCAGTCATCAGGCCTACGGTCACGCGTGTGCGGCGGAACACCGCTTCGATGACTTCGCTGTGGTTGCGGTTCGGGACGATGACCCCGTCTTTGATTGTGTAGCCGCCGATGATCCGGCTGGCTGGCACGCGTAGGTTGAAGACTGGGTCTGATGTCGAGGAGAGTTGGTGCACAAATTTTTTGGTCGGGGTGCCGCGGTCGAACACGCCCGGGTCGGTCTCTTCAAGTATGATCATGCAACTGCCTTTGATGCGCGGGTCGTCGGAGTCAACTGCGGCGGTGACCACATTCGCATAGGCCATGTTTGTGATGAACCTGCCGCGCTTTTCGACCTGCAGGATCGGCTCGCCGCCTTCGGGCCATTCAGCGATTCTGACCTTGCCGGATAAGATGCTGGTTTCGACTCCTACAAACGGCAACGGCTCGGTCAGCGCGAATGCGAACCGGCATGGCGCGCGGGTTTCGCCCGGCTTCGGCGGCACAGCGCGGCTCATGTATTGGGCGCGCTGCTCGGGTGTGCCGCATTCGGCGATGGGCGCTAGGCCGAGGTTCCCGGCCAGGCTCGCAGTTGCTGCGCCTGCGTCGACCCAGGCGAGCTCGAATGCGATCAGGGCCAGCGCAAGGTTTTTCGGCCCTTCGATGTACCCCCCTTCAGCCGGGTCCATGTATGCAGCGGTGATGCCAGATTCGTCGAAGGCCTTGAGCAGCTCGGCTTTGGCCGGCGTCCAGTCGTGCGTGTTGCGCGTGCCTGTGGCTACTGCGCGCGCGACCGGGCCGCGCGCCACTGCGCGCGCGGACTGGACCAGCATTTGGAGGTCCACGCGGTCGGCGAACCGCCACATGATTTGGCGGACTTCGTCTCCCGGCAGTGTAGCTAGTGCCGGCGTGTTGCCCGGGTCCGATCCAGTGTTCATACAGCTTCGAACTTGTTTTCGGTTTTTTGGCGCGCGCGGGCGCGGCCAGCGCTCTGATCGTGTCTCGTGCGGCTTCGACCGTGTCCGTGCGCAGCACAGCTATAAAGTTTTCGTGCGCGGTTGCGCAAGCGAATGGTGCGCATTTTGGGCTGGTGCGGCCCGGAAAAATTCACTTGCAAAGCGTGAGGCTGGGTCAAATGCTTCCGTATGGCAACAGTCCCGACAGACATTGACGCCGAATTCTATTTGCCTGCGGACGAGTTTTTTCGGGTGCACAGGCATGTGGCACTGACCTACGACGACGTGACCCTGGCCACGTTGTACTCGGAAATTTTGCCGCGCGACACGCAACTGGATGTCGAGCTGGCCGAAGGGTTGCATTTGAACATTCCGATAATTTCTGCCGACATGGACACTGTGACCGAGTCGCGCATGGCCATTGCCATGGCGCTGAACGGTGGGCTCGGGCTGATCCACTACAACATGCCTGAGCGCCAGCAATTGAGCGAGGTCAGCCGGGTCAAATACCACGTGCCGGGGATGATTCCCGACCCGATCAAAGTGTACCCTGACCAGTACATAGCCGACGTGCTCAAGATGATCGAGGAGCGTAAGTTCAGCTTCAACACGTTCCCTGTGGTCGAGCAGTCGGGCAAACTGATCGGGCTGCTGTCCGGGCACGTGGTCAAGCCGCGCTACGCCACGCGCAAGGTTGCGGAGGTAATGATCCCCCGGGCCGAAGTCCACACGATCAACAAGAAAGAGTTGGGCAACGACCCGATCGCGCGCGCGGACAAGTTTTTCACCGAGCACCCTGGCATACACAAACTCCTTGTGGTTGACGATGACGACATCCTGCGCGGCTTGTTCACCATGAACGACGTCGAGCGCATACAGATGGAGCGCAAGGCGCAGTTCAAGCCGGCGCGTGACGCCAACTATAGGCTCATTTGCGGCGCGGCGGTCACCGCCGTCCGGAACGCTTTCGGCGAGATCGACAAGGACCGGATAATCAACCACGTGGGCGCGTTGGTCGAGCGCGGCGTGGATGTGGTCGCCGTCTCGACTGCGCACGGGCACAGCAAAGGCGTGGGCGAGACCGTCCGGCTGCTGCGCGACGCGTTCCCGAAGCTGCCAATCATAGCTGGCAACGTTACGTC
>JANWZY010000111.1 GCA_025061935.1 Verrucomicrobiia bacterium | reverse complement strand
CCGCCGCCTGAGTCGGGGTCGCCCCCGCAAGTGCTGGCAATGGAAATAGACTCTGGTCCGTTCGAGCGCGTGATCGAGTTGCCTGAGGAAATCGTGCCTGAACGTGTCACGGCCACATACAACCAAGGGCTGCTTTGGATCGAGATGCCGCTCAAGTTCGCCCAGCCGATAACCATCGAGATTTCGCAGGACACCAAATGAGCCGCCGACTTATCATAGCAGTGCCTGTGGGTACCGATGCGCCGCCAGATGAGGCGCCGGCGCACGGGGCTCTTGCGGGCGGCTCACAAGGTGCGGCTGAGCAGCCGCCTGTGCCCGAGACGCTCCCCATCTTGCCCATACGTAATACGGTGCTGTTCCCGGGCACGGTCAGCCCCCTTACAATTGGCCGGCCAAGCTCGCGCAAGCTTCTGGAGGAGTCACTGCCCAAAAGCAAAATAATTGGGATTTTCGCGCAGAAAGACCCGAAAGTGGACGAGCCCGGTCCCGGCGACCTGCACAAGCTGGGTGTGGCCGCAATGGTTCTTAAGCTTTTCCGCCCGTCCGAGGAGCAGGTCGTCATTATTGTCCAGGCGCTACAGCGGATCGCGATCCGGAAAGTACTTCTCACGCACCCGTTCATGCGTGCTGAAGTAGAAGTGGTGCAGTCGAAATATCCGGTTAAGCCCGACAAAGAATTCGAGGCCACAGTGCAGGGGCTTCGCGATTCGGCACTGAAACTGGTCGAGCTGACACTCGAGCAGCCCGAGCCGGTCAAAATGTTGATATTGAACCTGGACGATCCCGGCGCGCTCGCAGACTTCCTCGCCGGCAGTATAAACATAGAGGCGGGTCAAAAACAGGAACTGCTCGAAGAACTTGACGTGGTCAAACGCGTGCAGGCTGTGCACCGAATTGTGACAGCGCAACTTGAGCTTGCGCAACTGCAGCAGAAAATCCAGAAAGACGTCACTTCTTCGATCACAGAGCAGCAACGGAAGGCGTATCTGCGCGAGCAACTGCGCGCTATCCAAAAGGAGCTGGGCGAGACTGACGATGTTGTAGGTCAACAGGTCTCAGAGCTGAGGCGGCGCATCGAGGAAGCGCAGCCGCCGAAGACTGTCATGGAGCAGGCCGAGCGCGAATTGCGCCGGCTCGCGCAGTTGCACCCGGCCAGTCCTGAGTATTCGGTCATTGTCAGCTATCTCGAAACAATTGCAGACCTGCCCTGGAATAAACTCACTGAAGACAATCTTGATCTGGACCGCGCGCAGAAGATACTCGACCGCGATCACTTCAACCTTCAGAAGGTCAAGCGCCGGCTCATCGAATACCTGGCTGTGCGCAAGCTGAATCCGAGCGGGCACGGCCCGATATTGTGCCTGGTCGGCCCACCAGGGGTGGGCAAGACGAGTCTCGGCCAGTCCATAGCGGACGCGCTGGGCCGGAAGTTCGTCAGGTTGAGCCTCGGCGGCGTACACGACGAGGCCGAGATCAGAGGGCACAGGCGTACTTACATCGGCTCGATGCCGGGCCGGATTATTCAGGAGATACGGCGCGCCGGCTCGCGGAATCCTGTGATGATGCTGGACGAGATAGACAAGATCGGGAGCGATTTTCGTGGCGATCCGGCCAGCGCATTACTCGAAGTGCTGGACCCGCGCCAGAACAACGCGTTTGTTGACCATTACTTGGATGTCCCGTTCGACCTTTCCCAAGTGATGTTTATTTGCACGGCGAACGTAATGGACACAGTGCCGCCGGCGCTGCGCGACCGGCTCGAGGTAATCGAGTTGCCGGGGTACACCGACCACGAAAAACTCGAAATCGCGCGGCGGTACCTGGTCAAACGCCAGCTCAAGGAACACGGACTCAAAAATGGCCAATGCAAGTTCCAAACTGCGGCTCTGGTGCGAATCATTCGTGATTACACGCGCGAGGCAGGTGTACGAGAGCTCGAGCGCCAGATCGCCGCCGTTTGCCGCGCTATTGCAGCCAAGGTCGCGAAGGGCAGGAAAACTGGTACCGTGGTCACACCCGAATTGGTCGAACGGCTGCTTGGCCCGCCCAAATATATCCATGAAAGCAAACTTAAAACGGGCCGACCAGGTGTCGTGACCGGCTTAGCGTGGACGCCGACAGGTGGCGACATACTTCACATCGAGGCGCTGCATTATCCTGGCAAAGGGAACATTTTGCTGACCGGTCAGATCGGGGATGTGATGAAAGAAAGCGCACAGGCTGCGCTCAGCTTGGTCAAGAGCCGCGCCCGTGAACTCAACATTCCGCCGGATGTGTTTAAGGAAACCGACATTCACGTGCATGTGCCGGCCGGTGCAGTGCCTAAAGACGGGCCGTCAGCGGGCGTGGCAATATTCACTGCAATTGCTTCGCTGTTTAGCAACCGCCCGGTGCGGCCTGAGGTCGCGATGACAGGCGAAATCACGCTGCGCGGATTGGTTTTGCCAATAGGCGGATTGAAAGAGAAGGCGCTGGCGGCACAGCGCGCAGGCATCAAGACAGTGCTGATCCCGAAACTGAACGAGAAAGACCTGGTCGAGCTGCCGCCGGAAGTGCGGCACCAAATCCGGTTCAAGCCTGTAGAAACGGTGGATCAGGTGCTCGAGGCGGCGTTGCTGCCTGCAAAGAACGGCCAATGATCGCTCGTGCAGACAACGTGAGTTCAAGTCGACCGGAATCGGATCCATTGGCGCGATTCCGTGACATTGTGATTGCAGCGGCGTTCAAGTCGGTGCCGGGCCAATATTTCAACGAGGCGCGGCGCCAGTTCACCGAGCAGGACGGCGGCGTGACTGTCCTGTACGAGTTAACAATACCCGAGGCAGGCTCGTGGGAGGAGTTTAGGGACAAGACTTTCCCGCTCCTAGCGAAGTACCTGTATGCGCAAGGGCTTAACCCCGAGTACCCACGGTCGGTGGTCATCACGGCGTTCTACAGGGACAAGTGCTACTTTATTGAAGCCACAAAGTTTTTTGCCGCATTCAAAGAAATCGAGGGGTTGAACAGCCAGGCGTTCCACTTCCGCGTCCTGCAATGGCTTCACTCCTGAAGCAAGTCGGCATCAGGCATATGCGCACTGGGAAGAAATCAACCAGACGCGTAACCAAAGCCCAACCAAGGGCTTCGGTACGGCCTGCGAAACTTACGCTCACGACTGTGATGCAATTCGAAGACCCGGGGCAATTGAGCGTGCCGCACGTGTTGCATCTGGGCAGTGATGGCAAACTCTACCTCGCGCGCGCAGTTGAACCGGTTAAACCAGGCGACAAACCGCACCCTGTGAGCCTGAAAGAATCCGTCGCCTGGTTCAAGCTCGGGCACCAGTACAATCTGCAAATAAAGAAAGGCGACGCGTTCGCGCAGTGGCTCGACATGCTCGAACGCGCACTCAAATGAGCCGGTGCCTATTGCGCTTGCGCGGGCTGCGTCTGCGGGGGTGGCGGTATAATCGCCTCCAGCACAGGCCTAACCCACTGGCCGGTCTGGATGTCGAAAGCCACAAAGTCGCGAGTAAACTGCCAATACGCCCAGCTCCAACCGCGCCGCTCGGCCTCGCGCGCGACAAACCTCAGCCAGTCTGTACGGTCAGGCTCGGGCGCTTTGTCGTACACGCCAAATTCGCCGAGGTAAATTGGCCGCCGGTGCTCCTCAGCCCATTTCTGGGCCCGGTCAAAATCCGAGATAACCGCGCGGCGGTCAGCGTCCGTACCCCACCTGATGCCAAGCTTGTCCGCCCTGCCGGCAAAAGCCGCGCCTTGATGCGTAAATTCATACGGGCTGTAGTAGTGCACCGTGACGATGATGTTGGTGTCGTCAGCGGGCAGCTTCAACTCTGACAACTTGTCTATGTTGTTCCAGTTGCCCGGGCCGATGACCACTATCCTGTTCGGGTTTGTCTTGCGCACAACTTCAAGCGCTTCACGCATGTATTCGTTCCAAAGCGACGGCGTAAGCTTCGAGTTCGGCTCGTTAAGCAGCTCGAACAAAACGCCCGCAGGCCGATTTTTCAGCCGGGCAGCAAGTATTTCCCACGTTTTCAAAAACGCGGCCTTGTAAGCCTCTGGATTTTCCCCCAGCAAAGTGAATTCGTGGAAATCGACCACCACGAGCAATCCTTCGGCCAGCGCACCGTCAATTGCCCAGTCCAACGTTTCGAGATACTCCTTCCGCAGCGGGCTTTTGCCTTCGGCAAACCCGGGATTGTCACCAAACGGTGTCAAATTAATCCGCACATGACTAAACCCTGCTTCACGGATCAGCCTGAAATATTCCCGCTTGAACCAACCGCGCTCACGCTCGCGCCAGATCGGGTCAAGACTCAGTATGTTGATCCCGCGCCCGAGCCGCTGGTTGATCACAAACGCAGACGCACCACTGCGTGGGGGGCTTACCCAATCCGCCTCGGCGCTTCCGAAACCTTGTTGCGCAAGGCATAACAAACCGGCCATGCACGCCGCAGCCACCACAGCAAATCGTGGTCCGAGAATTCTACATTTGATTTGCATCGCGCAAAATCGGTCTAGGATCAGTTCATGTGTTGCGTTCGCGACTGTAATACCCGTCCGCCGCACGGATACAAGCACGGGGCAGTCTGCCAGTGCTCTGCGTGAAACGCAACCCGAACACGCACACGGCCGGCCCGGTAGCCAGACGCGGCCTGGAACAGCCGAGCCTGGAACAGTCTCGCAACAAACGCGCCACACTAGCCGGGTCGTGCTCACGGTATTGGGACTCGCGATACTGCTTAGCACCTTTCCATTCACACAGGGCTTCAACCCGATGGACGCCGGCGCCAACCCACAAAACAGTTTCTACGGTTTTACGCTTTCAAGACTAACCGTTGGAACGGCAAGCCGCTGCTGGCGCATTTTACACCCGGCACAAGCCGGGCTCCAACGAAGCAGTGTGAAAAGGGTTACGGTGTTATGCAAAGCTCAACGAGTGCCAATTTGTGCGAGTGCCCGACCGTGCTACGCACGGAGCCACCAGTCGGCACAGAAATGATAAGAGCCTGAGGTTGCGAGCAAGGACACGCATTTCACAGACGCATCTTCGGGCAGACCGAGCTGTTTGTAGATGTTGCGCCGCGCCCGCTCCGTAACCTTCGCGTTGTTCTCGCGCGGGACCAGCCGAAGCCAATGCATCGTCGCGCAGCACCACCAATTCCTGTCGGAATCAAACACAATCCTGTCGCCCAGCTTCACAAACAAACCGCTGACCGCCATGGGCATGTTCAAGGACTTGATCCGTTGCGGCATGGCCGGGACGGTGCGATTGCGTTGACCGAAATTCAGCGGGGCCTTTTCAGTGACGATCTCGTTTGTGTCGCGCGCGCCAGACGCGCTCGTCACCACGCCTACGCGAGCGTGCAGCGTCCGGATCATTATGCTGCCCAGCCGGAAACGAAGCCGCATCTGCTTCCTGCGACTCTTCGATCCCAAGCGCTTTGCCAGACCGAGACATGGGACAAGACAAAAACCGCTTGCGCGGCTCAGTCAGTACGTCAATTAGCCAAGGCGTTCGATTTGCATGCGTAGGAATAAGGTTAAAGTTGCGTTGCGATCTCGCGTTGACTAAATGGTGTGGCCGTGACACGCAACAGCGACAACGGGACACAACCGCGCCCTGCGCAGCTTGAACCGTACGTGATTGAGATGGCCCCGGGCACTTATTCCTGGTGCAGTTGCGGGCGCTCGAAACGCGAGCCGTTTTGTGACGGCTCACACAAGGGCACACAATTCCGGCCGGTGAAAGTAACAATTACCGAACCACGCACCATCGCTTGGTGCGGTTGCAAACGCACAAAAACGCCTCCCTACTGTGACGGCACACATGCGGGCCTGATCTGATTTGGCGAGCCGCATCGCTACTTCACACTTAGGGCGAATAAAGCCGTGCAAGAGAAAGTCGCTGGGGCTAACCGTACTTCAGACCCGGCCAGGGAGATTTAGCACTCCGACGCCGGTTTCTGGCCGGCGCCGCAGCAGGCCTGGCCTAAACCCGGTTGATGCATTGAAAATGGCCCGGCGGCCAAAGCGCGTTCCCCCGCCCCTTGCCGGAAAAATCTGCTTGCAGACTCTGATTCGGCCTAAGCCCTACCAGAGTCGTACCGTTGACAAACTGGGTTGCAGTCCTCGGCTCCCAGCGTTGCCTGCAGGTCGGCCGGACGAATAAACCGGGGCACATGCGCAAGAAGCGCATGGCCTACACCGCCAGGTTGGCTTTAGCAAACCGTCTGTCACGCCCTAGCGCAGATCTGAATAGCCTCGTCAAGCCGCGTCCTAACATCGAGACCTTCCCGTCCTGCAGCGGGAATGTGAATGCGACTGACCGCCAGCACTCGAACTTCGAGGCAAAGCCCGTGGCGCAGGCAGAAATTTTACTAGTCCGGCCCTAAGTCAGCCGTTTAAACTGCGCGCGCAATGAAGCTACGTTACGCCATCCTTGCAATGGCGGTTTCAAGCACAGCTTGGCTGGGCGGTGCCTCAGCCGAGTCAAACCTAGCAACCGAGTCGCAAGCCATGAAAATCCAAGTGACCAGTCCGGCATTCCAAGACGGCAAACCGATTCCGAGCAAATACACCTGCGACGGCGAAGACGTATCGCCGCCATTGAACTGGACAAATGTGCCGCCAGAAGCAAAAAGCCTGGTCTTGATCTCTGACGACCCGGACGCGCCCGTCGGCACATGGGTGCACTGGGTGCTGTATGACCTGCCACCAACCACGGCAGGCTTGTCTGAAGGCGTGCCCAAATCATCCGAGCTGCCCAACGGCGCCAAGCAAGGCATAAACGATTTCAGACGGATCGGCTACGGGGGACCGTGCCCGCCGCCGGGCAAGCCGCACCGGTACTACTTCAAGCTGTACGCGCTCGACACCATGCTCGGGCTTAAACCCGGCGCAACCAAAGCCGAGGTCGAAAAAGCCATGAAAGGCCACATTCTCGCGCAAGGCCAGTTAATGGGCACATACCAGCGTAAGTGAGAAAATAGGTCAGTCTAACGCCGAGTCCCAACGGTTCGACACATTCGGTTATAGAACCTTAGGCCGCAACCACGCGGCGATAGAGACTGCTCGCATGCACAAAACCGCATTACTATTCGCCGGACAAGGCGCACAAACTGTCGGCATGGGCAAGGACTTTGCCGATGCGTCGCCGACCGCAAAAACGTGGTTCGACCGCGCCAATGAAGTACTCGGCTACGACCTGGCAAGCATATGCTTCAACGGACCCGACGCCGAGCTGACGAAGACCGAGAACGCGCAGCCGGCCATTTACCTCGTTAGCTGGGTCGCGTTCGAGCTGTTGAAACAGCGCGTGCCGAGTCTCGAATTCCACGCCACGGCAGGCTTGTCCCTGGGCGAATTCACCGCGCTGGCCGCTGCAGGCGCGCTGAGCTTCGAGCACGGCCTGCGACTTGTGCACCAACGCGGCCGGTTCATGCAAGAAGCGTGCAACGCTACGGCAGGCGCAATGGCAGCGATAATCGGACTCGACGAAGAAAAGACGCGCCAAGTTTGCGCCGAAGCGGGGGTGACACTGGCCAATCTCAACTGCCCCGGGCAGCTTGTCATATCCGGCGAGGCCACCAAAATCGAGCGCGCCATAGCGCTCGCCTCCGCAGCCGGCGCGAAACGCGCAGTCCGACTCGCTGTAGCGGGTGCGTTCCACTCCCCGCTCATGGCCAGCGCACAGCCGAAACTGAAAGCTGCCATAGACGCAGTCCCATTGCAGGCGCCACGTGTGCCGGTCATCTCGAACGTCACAGCGCAGCCGCACGGCCAGGTCGAGGACATCCGCGCGCTGCTCGTGCAACAGTTGACCGCACCCGTCCGATGGGAGCAATCAATGCGGTATCTGCTGACCCATGGCTTCACGCGGTTCATCGAGTTTGGCCCAGGCACGGTGCTCAGCGGGTTTATGAAACGCATAGACAAGGCCGCGCAAATAATGAACGTCTCGGATGCGGCGAGCCTCGAAGCCACAGCAAAAGCGCTGGCCGACCAGACAACTTGACGCAACGCGACGCATTGGGCGAGGCGGATCTTCCCCTGCCCGTTGAATTTTTCATTGGCCAGGCCGCCTCGCAGCCGCTAAACATTGCCTCCAAATGAAACCGCTTGAAAACCAAGTTGCCGTCATAACAGGCGCCGGCCGCGGTATCGGCCAGGCTATTGCACTCAAATTCGCCGCAAACGGCGCGGACATCGCCGCAGTTGACCTGAAGCTCGAATTTTTGGACCAAACCGTTGAAGAAGTGCAGAAGCTCGGCAGACGCGCATGGGCCGTGGCGGCAGATGTAGCTCAGGCCGCCAGCGTCGAAGCCGCAGCAGAGCAAATCCTCGCGCAGGCGGGTAGAGTTGACATCCTCGTCAACAACGCAGGCATCACCCGCGACGCCCTTCTCATGCGCATGAGCGAGGCCGATTGGGACGCGGTCCTGGCCATCAACCTAAAGGGGGCGTTCCTGTTCACAAAAGCTTTCAGCCGCGTTTTCCTGAAGCAAAAATCCGGCCGCATAATCAACATTGCATCCGTAATCGGGCTGATGGGCAACGCCGGCCAATGCAATTACGCAGCAAGCAAGGCCGGCCTGATCGGATTCACCAAGTCCGTGGCGCGCGAGCTTGCCTCTCGCGGCATCACCGCAAATGCAATCGCACCCGGGTTCATCGAGACAAAAATGACCGAGGCGCTCGGGCCGGATGTGCGGGAAGCCATGCTCAAACAAATCCCACTCGGCTGCTTCGGCAAACCGGAGGATGTGGCCGAGGCCGCGCTGTTCCTTGCAAGTCCCGGTGCGCGATACATTACCGGTCAGGTACTCGCCGTTGACGGCGGCCTGACCATGCAATAACGTCGGGCTCGGCACCGCATGCCGCTGAAATACGAAGCAGGTCTGTTGCGCCATCAAAAGGCGAAAAATGCCGAGTTCAGCCCCCGGCCCGGTATCATACTGCGGCGCCGGCATACGACCACCGCAAGCTCCGAATAATTTCGCGCCCGCACAGCTCGACGAGCTGACCCGCAACAACGACTTCCTGAACAGGCCGTTACCCTGACCGCTTGCCCGCGATGCCTGCAACCATAGCTGCGCTT
>JANWZY010000110.1 GCA_025061935.1 Verrucomicrobiia bacterium | reverse complement strand
TCTGCGGGTACTCGGTCGCTAGCTGGCTGATCCGCTGCAGTGCGTCCGCAATAGCGTTCAGGTCAACTGGCGCCTGGCCGCGAGCGCCCATTAGCAACGCATACGACCGCGTGCCCTTGAGCATTTGCATCGCTTCCTCTTGCGTGATGGGCGCAAGATGGAAAGTTACGTCCTTCATCACTTCGACGAATATGCCCCCCAAGCCGAACATTAGCAGTGGACCGAACTGCGGGTCACGGGTCATGCCGAGAATGACTTCGCGCCCGCGCGGCCCCATCTTTTCGACGTACGCGCCGCGGATTGTGGCGTGCGGGCTGCGCCGTTGCACGCGCAACATCATCAGGTCGAATGCGTCGCGCACCTGCTCGGCGTTGGCCAAGTTGAGCCGCACCCCGCCGAAGTCGGACTTGTGGATGATGTCCGGCGATGAAATCTTCAGTACGACCGGGTAACCAATCCGCTCAGCGATTTCCACAGCTTCGTCTGCAGTAGTGGCCAGGCCGCCGTCGAGGATTCTGAACCCGTACGCGCGCAGGATTTCTTTGGCCTCGACTTCGCCCACCTGGTGGATGCCGCTACGAATGTGCCAGGTGATGACGCGGTCAACTCGACGCAGGTTAACTGGGAACCGCGCGACCACGCGCGGCGGGCGCCGGCGCCACGCAGCATAATCGCACATTGCCTTTAGGGCGGCCACTGCGCGTTCGGGCGAGGCGTAGTTGGGCAGACCTAGCTGCATCAATGCGGCCTTGGCGGCCTCGATTTCGGTACCGCCGAGGAACGCGCATAAGACCGGCTTTTGGCGGTTGTGTATCGCTGCCAGCTTTTGGGCCAGCTCGAGCGGCCGCGTCATGTTTTGCGGCGTCACAAGCACCACAATCGCGTCAATGTTGTCAGCCGCTTGGATAATCTCGAACGCTTTCGTGTACCGGTCAGGGTCTGCGTCCCCGATCACGTCCACCGGGTTGCCCAGCGCGGCGGCAGGCGGGAGCACCTCGCGCAGGCGCGCGCGCGTGCCCTCGTCCGGCGCGACAACTTTCAGCCCGAGCGCCTCGGCGGCGTCGGCGCACATGATTCCGGGGCCGCCCGCATTTGTGATGAAGCAGACGCGGTCGCCGCGCGGCAGCGGCTGCAAACTCAGCGCCAATGCGTAATCGAACAGGGCCTGGAAGTTTTCGGCCCTGACCACCCCCGCGCGCCTGAACGCCGCCCAGTATGCCATGTCGGCCCCAGCCAAGCTGCCGGTATGCGAGGACGCGGCGCGCGCACCAGCCTGCGTTACGCCGACTTTGAGTATTACCACGGGCTTGGTCGTGGCCGCTTCCTCGGCCACACGCAAAAACCTGTCGCCTTCGGTAATGTTCTCAAGGTATGCGCAGATGACGTTGGTCTCGGCGTCCTGCGCCAGCGCTTCGATGAAATCGGCTTCGTTTAGGTCCGCCTTGTTGCCTATGCTGACAACTTTGGCCAGTCCGATCTTTTGCTGCGCGGCCCAGTCCAGGATCGCCACGCATAGCGCACCGGATTGCGAGATGACCGAGATGCGGCCTTTGGGCGGCAATGCCGGCGCGAAAGTGGCGTTCATGTTGTGGTGCGTATTAAGCACACCGAGGCAATTCGGCCCCATCAACCGCACATTCGCCGCGCGGCACATCTCGACCAGTTCCCGTTCAGCCGCGGCGCCTTCGGGGCCGACCTCTTTGAACCCGGCGGTAATCACCACGACTGTCCGCGCGCCGGCATGGATCGAGTCCGCCACCGCTTGTTTGACGTATTTCGGGCCAACTGCGATGACCGCAAGGTCAACCTTGCCAGAGTACTCACTCAGCCGCTTGTAACATCGCAGCCCGAGAATGTCCGCGGCCTCGGGGTTAATCGGCAGAATCGTCCCCTTGAACCCGCTCTTTATAAGGTTCGAGACCAGCTCGTGGCCAACTTTGCCCGGCTGGCGCGACGCGCCGATCACGGCCACCGTCTCAGGGTAAAACAGAGATTCGAGCATAAAAATTGCCTCCTGCAGGCTTTTGACGCGCTGCAGTCCTGTACAGTAGCCAATTGCGCCACGTTTGCAATCGCTTTTACTTCCTGCCTGACTGTGCCGGGTGGAATTGCGCGGCCCACGGCTTCGCTCAGGCAAGCAGTGCGGCTCGGAGCCGCGCACGCGTGCTGTTGCCCGAGCGCCTTTGCGTGCTAGTGGCGGCCCAGCCCCGCCATTTTGTCGGCTGCGCTCGGGGAATCCGGCGCACGCCAGCGCCGCGAACAAACCTTTTGACGGTAAGTTGTGGCTCTGATTAGTTGGGGTCCACACTGCGCAATGGTTGGCACCGGGATCGTTCCCGGCGGCTGGGTGAGTTTTTTGATTTTGGCGACGTAGCGCGGGGGGTAACGCCATGCGCGCGGCCCGGCGTAATCGGGCGATTTGGCTCGTTGTTAGCCTTTGAGGCGCAGCGCTGCACTATGAATACGTGCGAACCATCAGCGGGGGCGCGTCCGAATTACGCGCCGGGTTTCCGTGCGCGGCGCGGGCTGAACTGGTTCGTGTTGGGCGCGATGTACGCGTCGTACTACATGTGCCGGTACAACTTCCGGTTCGCCGCGCCGGGCATGGTCAAGGAGTTCGGATTCGACCATACGCAGATCACGGGCATCTTGAGCGCGTGGTCGGTCGCCTACGGAACGGGTCAACTGGTGAATGGGTTGATCACCGACCGGATCGGCGGCCGCGCAGCAATGCTGATCGGCGCGGCGGGCACAATCGCAATCAACCTTATCTTCGGCTTCGCATCATTCGCGGGCACATTCTCGACGTTTGCAATGATTTGGCTGCTGAACGGTTATTTCCAAGCGTTCGGCGCGCCGGGGATGATCAAGATCAATGCTGCGTGGTTCAACCGCCGTGAGCGCGGCACGTTCGCCGGCATTTTCGGGTTCATGATTCAAATGGGCCAGGTGGCGATCAACAATCTGGCCCCGTTCATTCTGGCGGGGTTCACCCTCGGCGCGCTGGTCGTGGAAAAGGACGATTGGCGGTGGGTGTTCCGCATCCCGCCAATTTTCACTGCTATCATGGCCGTGCTGGTTGCGCTTGTGCCGCGCGAGACGCCGGAGCAAGCGGGTTACCCCGGGTGCGTCCGCGACGACAGCGACCTTGGCGCCGGCGATACCGCGAGCACTAGGGTCGGGTTGAAAGAGAGTTTCGTGGCCGTGTTTCGGCATCCGCTCGTATGGTTTTACGCTGTCGCGTATGCGTGCACGGGGGCGGTGCGGCACAGCTCGGACCAGCTCTCGGTGCTGTTTTTTGTGCAGCATTTGAAACTCGAGCCGAGCGCGAAGCCGCCGGCGTTGATCATTACCATGAACATTGTGCCGTTGGTGGCCGTGGCCGGGTCGCTGGTCTCGGGTGTGGTGTCGGACAAATTGTTTGGCGGCCGCAGGGCGCCCGTGGCGATGGGACTTTACTTCTTGTTGAGCCTTGTGCTCGGCGCGGCCGCGCTGGTGATGTGGGGCGGTTTGGTCGGCCCCACGCCTGCGGGCATATTCATCGGTTGCCTGTTTCTCATTTTGGTCTCTTTCAGCGTGAATGCGACGCATTCGATAGTGGGCGCGGCTGCGCCGATGGACATTGGCGGCCGGCGCATGGCGGGGTTCGCCTCGGGCGTGATTGACTCGTTCCAATACTACGGCGCGGCGTTGGCACTGCCGCTCACTGGTTGGTTGCTGGACAGGTTCGGCTGGGGCGCGTGGTATCCGGTAATGGTGTTTTTCGGGCTGTTCGGCGGAATCGCGATGCTGATTGTGATGCGGAAGCAGCGCCGGCTCAGCAGCGGCGCGGAGAGTCAGTCCGGGCTTAAGTGACTCGTGTTGCGCGCCGTTTTTGAGCGCTGCGGTTGTTCGCAAGCCAGCAGTATTTTTTTCCAAAACAGGCCGGCCGTGAAGCCGCCCAGCTTGCCTCTGGACGCGACCACACGGTGGCACGGGATCAACACCGGGATCGGATTCGCCTTGCACGCTGCGCCGACTGCGCGTGCTGCGCCGGGCTTGCCAATGGCGCGCGCGATTTCGCCGTAGGTTCGGGTGCATCCCGGCGGGATCGCTCGGAGCGCGGCCCACACCATTTTTTGGAAATGCGTGGCCGCAGCAATGTCGAGGGGCGGCAAGCGGCGCGGGCTGCGTCCTGCAAGCGCATCGAGTAGCGCCCGTGTCGTCATACGGTGCCATTTGATGGCCTGGCCGCGGATTGCGATGCGCGTCCCGAGACTGCAGGGGTGGTTAAGTAGGCTGTTTGTTCGGGGCGATGGGAACTCGAGCTTGCGCAGCCCGCGTGCAGAATAAATTGCCCGGAATACGCCGTACATTGTCTTGATCGGCAGCGCGACAGCGACGGCTTCAAGCATTCGGCGCATTCCGTGTGTGGGTCAGCTTGTCCGCAAAAATACCGACAGGATGCCCAGGAGCATGATGAAAAGCACGACTACGAGCGCGATAAACCTGTTCCGCGCCACGCGTTTCTCGTACCGCAGCGGGCGCGGGCCTTGTATGCTGCCGGCGGCGAGATAGCTAACCAGTTTCGGGTTACTGGCTGTCGGGCCTGTGAAGTACCGCTTGAGCCGCTGCGCTAGTTCGACGAGGTCGTATTTTCTGACACCGAATTCGTTGAAATGGGCAGGTGTGGTCACAGGTTCGACGCTGTTTTCCAGTACAGAGCTTTTCACTGTTTCGAGCATAGGCTGGTGCTCTTGCGGCGGAGCGGGTGCCTGCGGCCGGGCCGCGTGCGTGACTGTCGGCCCGCCAGGGATGGCCGTTGACCTGAACCGTGCTTGGGACATGGCGCCGTGCAGTTGCGCTTCGAGGCGTTGGATTTCGCGTTCGAGCCGACCCAGCTCGGCATCGAGCGCGCGCGCGCGTTCCGCGACCGGGTCTGTCTTGCGTTTCAGCAGGCCCACAGTTCTACTCCAGTCCTATTTGCGGTTTTGCGCGTCGTTTAACTTTGCTTGCGTTACTGCGGCGCGGCGGAGCAGCCAGCCGACAACGGCCACAGCGAAACCGGTGCTGGCTTCGAGTCCGGCCAAGCTCATTTGGCGCGGCCCGAGCCGAATGCACGCATCCAGAATCATCAGCGTGCCGAGAATAATTGCTGCCCAGCCGGCGCCCAAGAGCCAGTTTCCTTTCTTTCGGGCCATGGCGCTGTGTTTCCCGCTTAGCGGCCCAGCACCAGCATTGCAAGCAAAGCCAGTGCGAGCAGGCCGACCACAACCAACGGCCAGGTCAGGGCCAAGCCGAGTTTGCATAGTTGCGCTAAGCCTGTTCTGCCTCCCAGGAGCGCGCTCAGGGTATCTCTGGGCGCGGCTCGCTCTGCCAGCGGTTGCTCTTTGCCGGACAGTACCTCGAATTTCAGCCGCGCAGCGTTCAATTCCATTCGCGCGTTTTCGATCGCAGTCAACGCTTTGGTCAGCTCGACCTCGAAGTTTTCCTTCGTCCACGTTTCCTCGCGAATGGCTTCAACTTTTTGGAGCGCGGCGCGGAGGTCTGCGATTGCTTTGCTCATCTGTTCGGCTTCGCGCCTGTGTTCGAACTCGGCTTCTTCGAGCAATCCGAGTGCGTGGGTGATACCGTGGATTACTTCGTTCCTGCCAGTTTGGAACTCGAGCTGGCGCCGGCGCGTTTCCTCGAGCGCGGCACGCTGGCGCTCGAGCTCCTCCTGGAGCCGCTTCAGCTCGGCAAGTTTTTGCTGTGCTTCGGCCGCCTTGAGATCTAGCTCCTCGAGCGTGGGCGCGCGCGACTGCGCATGTGCCCCCTCCAGCGTGGCCGCTGCGCGGGTCTTGTGCAATTGAAAATCTGCGTCAACGAATTCCGTCCCGTCGTATTCAGAAGGCATGCGCACACTCTATGCCACGGGCAAGTGGGTGTAAAGCGGATGTGAGTTTTGGCGGCGGCGGGCGGCAAGCGCGCTGCGCTCGATCGTTCGGAATACGGTGGAATGATCTCGAATTCTTTTGCAAGGTTGGGAAGGGAACCGGGTCCTGCACGCGGTCTGTGCGGTATGCCGGTTGGCAATTCGGCCGGCGTTTTCGGTGGCGGTATTCGAATGCGCCTTTAGGGAGCCTCCCCGGCGTTACGGTTCCGGAGCGACCTTGGCGCGCCTGTGGGAGCAGTGCATGCGTACCTGCACAGATATGTCATTTACGGTCACAGTGCGGCGGGGCATCGCATGAGTCGTCAACAGCAAGGAGTTAAGGATTCGTTATCTGTCCCCGGCCTGAGGTTGGCGCGGCTGGCTTTTGGTTTGGTGCCCTAACAGGCGTTTGGCGGTTTTAACCGTAGCTGCGCTTGTCAAGGCGCATACGGGATGGTGAGCTTGAGCGCTCGTTCACTCAGCGCCCGGAGGTCGCGTCCGACAAAAGCCTGTTTGTAGTACAGCCTTTAGGCTGAATGGGTTGGGCGTGGGCTGTGTAACTGCGCTTGTCGAGGCGCGGCCAGCGCGGTGTGCTAGCGCTCGACCGCCTGACAGAGTACGCGTCGGGAGCATCCAAGGCTTGATGCCGAAGTGGCGTGCTTCAAAGCGGGGGCAACGTCAATCCCGTGAATACGGCGCGGCAATGAGGGGCGGTGCCGTCAGCCCGCCCACGCATTTGCCTGTTGAACGGTCGTACTCTGTCAGACCGCGTCTCAGCGGCCGCAACAAGAATGGCGCAGCGGGGGCGGCACGCTCACTTATTGGGCATCTTTTTGGCTTGGCGTACAACCTTCGGGCCGAATGCTTTGCGGTGTCCTGTGCGCGTAACGCCACAGTTAGGTCAGGTCGAGTGCCGATCCCAGGCTCCGTGCACCTGCAGGGTCGGATGGCTGGGTGCTTGATGGGTGGGAAATGCATTCTTGCTTTCGCGCCCGGTAGGACTTGGTTTTTTCAAGAGGCTGGTGGGGAATGTGCGGCATGGGTTATCGTGAGTGGGTTTTCGTGCTGCGTTTGGTGTGGGGCTTTTGTTGGCGCGCCCGTTCGATATGCAACGCCGTATTGGGCGTTTCCAGAGGCTCCGGGTGTGGTGTTTCAAAGCGTGTGCTTGGATTTGATGCCAACGGCTAAGATCCGGTTTTTTTGGAGACTTGACCTATGTGGCGCCATCCGTGGCGGCCGGCCACATACGTTGGGGCGTTCGTTGTCAGGGCCGGCTGGCTTGGATGCGGTCGAGGTAGCGCGCGATGCGGTTCGTTGCTTCGATTAGCTGCTCGTACCCGGTTGCGAAGCACGCGCGAACGAATCCGGCGCCGTTCGGGCCGAAAGCCGAGCCTGGTACCATTGCAACTCGTTCGGTCTGAAGCAGGCCGACGGCGAACTCGCGATCGCTCATTCCTTGCACTGGCACAGCGGGGAAGGCATAAAACGAGCCGTGCGGCAAATGGCACTTTAGGCCCAATTCGTTAAACCTTCGCACCAGGTAGTCGCGCCTGCGCCGATACTGTTCGCGCATGCGTTTGACAGCTTCTTCGCCGCGTGCCAGCGCTTCGATGGCCGCTTCCTGGCTCACAATTGATGCGCACATCATCGAGTACTGGTGCACTTTCATCATTGCCTCGATCAGCTCGGCGTGGGCGCAGGCGAACCCGATGCGCCAGCCGGTCATGGCAAACGCCTTCGATAACCCGTGCAGAAGTATGGTCCGGTCGCGCATTCCGGGCAGGCTGGCAATACTCACGTGTTCGCCTTCGAATGTAAGCTCCGAGTAGATCTCATCACTTAGCACGAGCATGTCTTTCTCGATGCAGAACCTGGCAATTGCCTCTAGCTGCTGCCGTGTGCATGTGCCGCCGGTCGGGTTGCATGGCAAATTCAGCACTAGAAGTTTCGCGCCCGGTTGCCAAGCTGCTGCGAGGGCGTCGGCCGTCAGTGCGAAATTATCTTTCGGATACGTCGGCACTGGTACAGCCACGCCATGCGTGAGCACGATGCTCGGGTGGTAGCTGACGTAGCATGGCTGGTGGAACATGACCTTGTCGCCAGGGTTGACCAGCGCGCGGAACGCGATATCGAGCGCTTCTGAGACGCCAACGGTGACAAGTATTTCGTCCTCGGGCCTGTAGCTAACACCGAAGTGCTTTTCGATGTACCGGCTGATAGCGCGGCGCAACTCGATCAGGCCCAGGTTCGACGTGTAATGCGTGCGGCCTTTTTCGATCGCGTAAATTGCTGCCTCGCGAATGTGCCATGGTGTGTCGAAGTCCGGCTCCCCGATGCCCAGCGAGATTACGCCGTCCATCCGCGCCACAAGTTCAAAAAAGTCACGGATGCCCGACCGTGGCAGACTCGCGACGTGCTTAGCAATAAACCGGCTCAGATCCATGCCAACCGATAATTGGAGGCCCAAGGCGCATCCGGGGACTGCGCTTTACTTACGGTGCGACCTTGAGCAGTTCACCCTCAGACTGTGGACCTTCGAGCAGGAACCCATGTTCTTTGTACGATCTGAGCAGAAAATGGGTCGAAGTGGACAAGACGCCCTCCAGCGGCGCCAGTTTTTCTGAGACGAAGGCGGCCACCTTTTGCAGGCTCGGCCCGGTGACAAACACGAGCAAATCGTACGCGCCCGACATAAGATAACACGAGTCCACTTCGTCGAACCTGCTAATCCGCTCCGCGAGCCGGTTGTAGCCGCCGCCGCGCTCGGGCGTGATTCGGACTTCGATCACGGCGCGCACCACGCCATCTTCTTCTTTGCCCAGGTTCAGTACCGGGCGCCAGCCGAGCAACACGCGGTCTTTTTTGAGCTGCTCTAGCTGCCGGGTCACTTCCTCGACGCTGATGTTGAGCACCTGCGCCATCTGCTCGGTGCTCAGGTCGGGCTGCTCAAGCAACAATTTCAACACTTGGTTCATCAGGAGCGCGATAATGGCAAAAGTCGAGCGGGAATCCAATCAAAACCGCTGGTGCGCTTTTGCGCGCCCAATACGCAAGCTTTAAGTTGGTGCGCGGTGCAGGACTCGAACCTACGACCCCCAGTGTGTGATACTGGTGCTCTACCAGCTGAGCTAACCGCGCTTACGGGGACACAATAACACTGCTGGCGTCGGATTCAAGCTGTCTTTTCGAGGCCGCATCCTGCGGTTTGGTGCACCAGTTGGTCGAATTCAGCGCGTACCAAACTGGCGCACTGAGTACGCGCTGCCGCGTTTTTCAATATGCTAGGAGCTTGCAAGACGCACATTGCGACATTCGAAGCGAATACCAGGCAGTT
>JANWZY010000010.1:6977-21426 GCA_025061935.1 Verrucomicrobiia bacterium | reverse complement strand
GTAGAAATCATTTTCTATTTTGCAAACCATTTCCGGGAAGGAATCGCCAACCCGACTGGCATACGGTTCACCGGCACGGTTCGGCTGCTGAACCGATATGACTGCTCGCCGAGCCAATGGGAATCCCAGAAATACGTACGCTTTGTTGGGCCTGGGCAATTCGCCGCGCCGGGCCAACGCTTAGCGACCAGGTCAAAACCACGCGAGCTGACCAGTCGCCTAACCGTATTTTCCTCCTTATTATTGAACCATCTCGCCAAGCAAAGCGCGCGCATGCGGCTCTGGGCCGGCGGTTTGCCGAACTTTCTCCGGCGCAGTTGGGCCGTTGCGTTCCCACACGTTGCCTGGGCCGACCGCGTTGCTGAGGAATTTTTCCTCTGGACACCAGTTGTCGCGCACGGTGATGTAGGACGAACCCTCGTCGAGGTAGAGGTAGAACCAGTGGTTTGGGTCGTGCACGTACGGGCTCATGTGGATATCGTGGATGAAGTTTTCGCTTATGACAGTCCCCGGCTGGCACGAGAGCGTGTAGATGCCCGCGGTGTCGCACATGCGCGTGGCCACGTGATGGATATGGTTCGCATGAATGATGTTATCGCGCATGCAATTGGTTGCGCGTGTCCAGCCCCAGCCGACGCTTATGCCGGTGTATGAAGTGTTGCTGACCTCGTTGTGCGCGATGGTGACCTCGCGTGCGAACCCGACGCAGATGCCCACACAGCCCCAGTCTTCATTGGCGGTGTCGGTCACAAAGTTGTTGGCGATCCGGATGCGCGCGCACACCTCGCGGTCGTCTGCAGGATTGTAAGGCAAGTGCGTCTCGATGCCGGGGTCGGAAAATTTGCCCAACTGGATACCGTTGCCCCCGATGTCACGGAACAGGCAGCATTCGATCGTGCTGTCCTGCACGCCGTGCTCGGCATCGAGTCCGGCAGAGGCCAGGTGCTCGAAGGCGCATTGCTCGAAACGGATGTTTCGCGCTGCGCGGACTGTCACTGCGCCCGGTGGCCTGCCGATCCATGCCTGGTTATCCAGGCTGCGCCATTCGGGCGTGCCTTTGGGGACAAGCTTGTACGCGTCGAGCAAATACATGCCCGCCTGCAATGGCACGTGCCCGGCGTATGACGGCCGGAGCCAACTCGTGTGCGCAAACGTGATCCCCCTGAAGTGCACATGCTGGACCGGCCGATCCAGGCTGCCGGACACATGCACAAGTGTTTCGAGCGCAGGCACGACCGCACGGGCTTGAGTCATCTCTTCGTTCGCGCGCGGCCAGTAGAAAATCCGTCCGCTAGGCAGTTCCTGGAACCATTCGCCGGGCGCGTCCAAGAACTCGATCGCATTGGCAAGAACGAACGGCGATGCGTAGTTGGTGGTCATGACCGGCTGCGGCCACGGATGCTCGAACTGGATTGGGCCTTCCGGGTCGTGGAAGGTCACGCATGCTTTGTCCCCTTCGACCCGGAGAGTTTTGACTCTGCAGACCGCAATTTCCCATTGCTGGTGGAAGATCATTTCCAGATGTTGCGTGCGGCGCAGTGCGCGTACAGGCGCGGCCGGGATCCATGCCTCTTGTTTTTGCCGGTCCCATGCAATCAGCCGGTGCATCGCTTCGCCGTTCGGCTCACGCGCGCGTACAGCTTTGCGGCCGTTGACCCAGAGTTGTCTGGACTCGACGATGCGCCCGCAGAACTGCGGCGGGTCCGCAACCCAGACATTTTTTTGTGCAGCCTTGGGCAGGCCAGGTATTTTCTCGGTCAACTTGCGCCACCCGGTTACCTCGACGCCGCCGCTGAGTACGGGCCGCTCGCCAGGCGCGGCTTCGATCACAGTCGGGCCGGTCGCAGTGCCTGAATCTTCGGGCCGGATAAGAACGGGACTCGTGAGTCTGTACACGCCCCCGCGCAGGATGATCCGAGCGCCGTGTGCCACTGCGGCATTAGTTAGCCGGCGCAGCTCGCGCGCTTTGCGCAGCGCAATTGACACAGACGCCAGCGGCTGTTCGCGTGTGCCCGGGTTCGTGTCGGCCCCGTCTGGCGCGACCCAGAACTCGACAGGCTTGATTCTTTCGCATCTGCCTGGCTCAGGATGGCCGAGCAGGCTTGTGCCGAGGATGAGTGCGCATGCAAGTGTCTTTTTCAATCCGTGCGTTTCTCTACTTGTGCAGCGGTCGTTGCCCGGCTTCATATCTGCGTGCAGAGCAACTTGTACATTGGCGCGCGCCGTTCAGCCAAGGTAAAAGGAAGTGTTGGCATCTGTGCGGCGGCGCGGTTCGCCCAGCGTGGAGGCATTTGCCCCGATTTTACTTTGCTTTTGGCCGGACCCACCGTGTGGCTGAGGGCCTTTTCTCCCACGCCAGTTCGGTGAAGATGCGGGTCCACTGGACCGTGTCAGTGGACTGCGTCGGGCGGGCCGCTTAAAAAGTTTGCCGGCGCGGCCGTAGGACCGGCCTTGAATCGGTAATCAAAAGTGTTTAGCTCGGGGCTGGTTCCGGTCTCAGCCGCTAGCAGTCCGCAGGCTCAGCGGGCCTCGTTTTACCAGCGCAGGTTTTGGAACCTGCGCGCGGCTTCTTCAGCATTGGCGCGGCTGTTGTAAGCACTGACGCGGACATAGCCTTCGCCGTTGGCGCCGAATCCGCTGCCAGGGGTAACAACCACATTCGCTTCGCGCAAAATTTTGTCGAACGCGTCCCAGCTCGATATACCGTTGGGCAGTTTAACCCACAGGTACGGCGCGTTCACCCCCCCGTAAACGGTCAGTCCGGACTTAGTCAAGCCTTCGCGTAACACTTTTGCGTTCCCGAGGTAGTGCTCGATGAGCGCGCGGACCTGTGCTTTGCCCTCAGGCGTGTACAGTGCCTCGGCGCCGCGCTGGGTAATGTATGAGACGCCGTTGAACTTGGTTGTCATCCGTCGGAGCCACAACCCGTGCAACGAGTGCAGCTCGCCCGCGCGTGTGGCGGCGCGGAGCGTTTTGGGCACCACTGTAAACGCGCACCGGACGCCTGTGAAACCGCCGTTTTTTGAGAAGCTCCGGAATTCGATGGCGCATTCGCGTGCGCCAGGTATTTCATAAATCGAGTGAGGCAGCGCCGGGTCCGTTATGTACGCTTCGTATGCGGCGTCGAACAGTATGATCGCCTTGTGCGCCAGGGCGTAGTTAACCCATGCTTCAAGCTGTGCGCGCGTGGCGGCTGCGCCGGTCGGATTGTTCGGCGAGCACAGGTAGATGATGTCCACGTGTCGTTTGGGCGGCTCCGGCACAAACCCGTTAGCAGGCGTACAAGGCAGGTAAACCAGGCGGCTATACCGCCCCGCCGCGTCTGCAGGGCCGGTGTGGCCAGCCATCACGTTTGTGTCGACATAGACCGGATACACCGGGTCGGCCACGGCGATTTTGTTGTTGCGGCCGAAGATATCCAGAATGTTAGCCGTGTCGCATTTGGCGCCGTCGCTTACGAATATTTCGTCGTCGGCGATGTCGCATCCGCGCGCGCGGTAGTCGTGCTGCGCAATTGCGGCCCTGAGCCATTCGTAGCCCTGCTCCGGGCCGTAGCCGCGGAACGTTTCCCGCGCGGCTAGTTCCTCCACCGCTTTGTGCATCGCGGCAATGGCCGCTTGCGGCAGTGGCTCGGTCACATCGCCTATGCCGCAACTGATGAGTCGCTTAGCCGCTTCAGGATTAGCCTCGCGGAATGCGCGCACGCGCCGGGCGATCTCCGGGAACAAATACCCCGACTTGAGTTTCAAAAAGTTTTCGTTCAAGTAGGCCATGTTGTGTTTCGATCCGTTGTTACGGTCGGCCCGGACGTTAACCAAAAGTACGTTGGGGGTGCAAGCGGCCAACTGCCGCGGCCTGGCCGATGCCGGTCACGTGCAGGCGGCTGCATGCGTGAAACGACTTGCGGCGCGGCGCGCACGCGCACATACTGTGTTGAAGCGGCTCGGGTGCCGACCGGCCGAGCGCAGTTGCCAGAGTAGCTCAGCGGTAGAGCAGGGGACTCATAAGCCCTTGGTCGGGGGTTCGAATCCCTCCTCTGGCACCAAAAATTTCCTGCCCTTTGGCGGATTCGCGCGATTAGCCAAGGCCGAGCAGTAGTCCGAGCTGGCGCGTCAGGAACGCCATGATCCATGCCAGCGCGCCCATGTAAATCCACTGGATCAATGGCCATTTGAGCGAGTTCGTTTCACGCCACATGACCGCCACAGTACTGGCACACTGCAGCGCGAATACATAAAACACCATCAGAGTGACTCCTGTGAGTGTGGTAAACGCTGGCGTGCCATCCGGCCTACGCTCTGTCCGGAGCTTCTGCGCCAAGTCGTGTAAGTTGAGTCCTGTGTCGTCCGGCTGCCCCATGTTGTGGATGATGGCCATTGTGCTGACGAACAGCTCCCGCGCGCCGAATGAGGCGACTATGCCGATGCCGATTTTCCAATCGAACCCGAGCGGCGCAATAACAGGCTCGATGAGCCGCCCGAGCCGGCCGGCGAAACTATGCGTGAGCCTGGCCGCCTCGCGCTCGGCCTGGATCGCGGCCATTGCAGTCTCGGCTTCTGTACTGGTCAAGCCACCTGTAGCCAGTTGCGCCCGGACTTCTGCCAGCTTGGCTTCGGACGCGCGTTCGAGCTGCGCGTCGCGCGGATACGACAGTAGGAACCACAAGATGATGTTCACGCCGAGAATGACTGTCCCGGCGCGGTACAAGAACAGTTTCGCGCGGTCCCACATCCGGATCAGCATGGCCCCAAGCAGCGGTTTGCGGTACGGGGGCAGCTCCATCACCAACATGGACGGTTCGCCCTTGAGCAACGTGTTTTTAAACAGCCACGCCATTGAGAGCGCTGCGGCGATGCCGAGGATGTACATCCCGAGCATGGTCAGCCCGCGCAGATTCAACACGCCGAACGCCTTCGTCTCAGGTATGCAAGCCGAGATGAGCAACGTGTAAACCGGCAGCCGCGCCGAGCAACCCATCAACGGCACGACGAGGCATGTGACGAGCCTGTCGCGTGGGCTTTCGATGGCGCGCGCAGCCATTATGCCCGGGATCGCGCACCCGAACGAGCACAGCAACGGAATGAAGCTTTTGCCAGCCAACCCCACCTTGCTGAGCACGCGGTCCATTAAGAACGCGACGCGCGCCATGTACCCGGTGTCCTCCAGGAACTCGATGAACAGGAACAGCAGCAGGATTTGAGGCAGAAACACGACCACGGCCCCGACGCCGCCGATTACGCCGTTGACGAGCAGGTCTGTGAGGTCGCCCGGGGGCAACACGCTTTCGATCGCACGGCCCAACAGGCTGAAGCCTGCCTGCAATGCCTGGGACGGCACCCGCCCGAAAACGAACATGGCCTGGAACATCAATGCCATGGCGCTGAGGAAGATGACGGTGCCCCACAACCGGTGCGTGAGCACGCGGTCGAGTTTGTCCGTAACGGTTTCACCCCGGGGCCAGTGTTCGGTGGCCACCGCCTGATGTATCGCTTGCGCTGTTGCGTACCGCGCTTCGATGGGCAACGTCCGCCAATCAATGTTGGCCGCTTCCAATCGCGCACGCGCCGCATGCACTGCATCAATCACGTGCTTTGGCAGGTGCTTCATGCTCGATTCGAGCGCGCGCACGCTGCTCAGCAGAAGCAGCGCTTCGGCAGGCGCAAGCCAAGCGTGGCTCGGGCGTACGGTAGCAAGCAGCCGTGCCAGGTCATCGACCTCGGCTTGGAACGGGCCGGGCAGTGCGCAGAACGACTTCGGGCGCGTGCAGGCCGGCCGTTGCAGCGCCGATATTATTGCCTGGCGCAGCTCCGGTATCCCTTTCCGTCCGGTAGCTATTGTCGGTATTACAGGGACGCCGAGTGCGTCTGCCAGCTTTGATGTGTCCACGTGGATACCGTTCGCCTCGGCCACGTCCACCATGTTCAGCGCTACTAGTGTCGGGTACCCCAGCTCGATCACTTGGGTGGCATAGTACAGGTTCCGCTCCAGGTTCGACGCGTCGAGCACGATTACTACTAGCGCCGGCGGGGGTACATCCGGCTGCCGCTGCAACAGCACGTCGCACGCGACCTGCTCGGCTACCGAGGTCGCTCTGAGGCTGTAAGCGCCAGGCAGGTCCAGCACGCGCACGTCTAGTCCGGCCGGTGCACCAACTAGCCGGCCCTCGATCCGCTCGACGGTTACACCTGCGTAGTTGCCGACTTTGGCGCGGAGGCCTGTGAGCGCGTTGAACACGGACGTCTTGCCCGTGTTCGGGTTGCCTGTCAGAACCACGTATTGGAGCGTGGACGGCGCGGCTGGCTCGCCAGCGCGGGGCTGGGTATCCCGCTGGATGTCCCGAGCCTGATTCAGGTCGGCGGGAGCGTGCTCGGTGTGGTTCATTGCAAGTCGTTTGCCTCGGCGCAGGCTAGGCGGGACGCACCAAGATTTGTTCGGCCTCGTGTCTGCGCAGGCTCAAGTTGTACCCGCGTACCTTGATCTCGACCGGGTCACCGAATGGCGCGAACCGGACAAGCTCGACAGGTGTGCCGAGCAGCAACCCGAGCTCGAAGAGCCGCCGCCGTTGCTCGGCTGGCAACTTAATTTCCGCCACGGTTGCAATTGCGCCCTCGCGCAGCGAAGTAAGCGGTGTAGGTTCCGGAGTCATTCTATCGGGCCTTGAATAACGCCGTAACGCTTTTCATCCGACTCGATTGGTGCCCGGCTTCGGCTGGGGTAAAAGCACCGAGGGGAGTACCCCGTTTCAACGGCTTGGCGCGCGTGCGTGGAACCGTTGAAACGGTGTTGAAGATCGGTGCAGGCATACACTGGCCCGAAGCCCGGCGTTAATGAAAAGCTGCCACTCACTCTTCCTGGTCTCGATAAACTTTTGCGGCCGCATCCGGCACTGGTTCGACCAGAATGTTCTCTGCCAAATCTTTGTTTAGCCATAGTTGGCTGCCTCCGACCTGGCAAACGTAGCTTGGCCGGCGCTTGATCAGCTTGATCTGGCGCCGCTCGGCCAGGCCCAGTTCACGGAGCCGCTCCGCCTCCGCCGCCGAGACGGTTAACTGCTTGATGCGCACGAGCGCGCCCGGCGCGACCCTGCTCAGCGGGCACACGCCAGCAGACGCGCCGGTTGCGTGCGCACGCGGCTCGCTGACTTTCTTGATGTTCATCGGTGTGAAAATAACCCGCGTGCCCGGGCCAAGCAAGGAACCAGGCGCGGTCAGCAATAGTTGAATTTGTTGGCCCCCAAATTTAATCTCGGGCACGGTCAATGCCGGGTGTCATTGCCATAGTCGGCCGTCCGAATGTGGGGAAGTCCGCCTTGTTCAACCGTTTGGCAGGGCGGCGAATCGCAATTGTGCACGACGAGCCAGGTGTTACACGCGACCGCGTGAGTGCCGAGGTCGAGTGGCGCGGGCACACATTCACGCTGGTTGATACCGGTGGACTCGGCCTGTTGCGCGGCGAAAAAACACATGACGTGATCCTCGAGGCCACGGTGCGGCAAGTGGAACTGGCAATCGAATCTGCAGACGTGGTCATTTTGGTTGTGGATGTGCAGGACGGGATGGTCCCGCTCGACCGCGACGTGGCGCAGCGGCTGCGCGAAAGCGGGAAACCTGTCGTGGTGGCCGCGAACAAGGCGGACTCAAAAGAGCTGGCATTGAGGTCCGTCGAGTTCGCCGAACTGGGCTTCGAGAAAATCTTTCCTGTGAGTGCGATCCATGGCCGCGGTGTAGGCGAATTAGTGGAAGCTGCCGTGGCGCTGTTGCCCAGGCCAGGCAGCGGACAGGGTGAATCGCCTGCGGCAGAGGCGCAGACGCCGCTCAAGATCGCAGTTGTCGGCCGGCCGAACGTGGGCAAGTCATCGCTCATAAATGCGCTGATCGGGTCCGAGCGTGTGATTGTCACGCCGATACCCGGCACTACGCGCGACGCTGTGGACGTGCCGTTCGAAGTCGAGACCGACGGCGTGCGCCAGCAGTACGTACTGATAGACACCGCCGGAATCCGGCGCAGGCGTAGCATTTCCAGCTCGATCGAGTTTTTCAGCATCACACGTGCTGAGAACGCAATTGCGCGGTGCGACATCGCTGTGCTCGTGCTGGACGCGGAAGCAGGGGTAGTGCAACAGGACAAAAAAGTTGCGGGCCTGATCGCCGAGCACAACAAAGCGTGCGTGATCGCGGTGAACAAGTGGGACATTTACGAGGCGCAAATTGCTGGAGCTGCTAACCCGCAGCGTGCGCGCACGGGCGATAAAAAGCCGGTTACGTTCACCGACTTCGCCAAATGGGTCCAGGAGCGGATTTTCTTCCTCGATTACGCGCCGGTGATATTCATTTCCGCGCTCACGCGCTTCAATCTGGATCGGTTGCTCGAAGCGATCAGGTTCGTAGCCGGGCAACTGCAACAGAAGATTCCCACGGGCATTTTGAACCGGACGCTTCACGACGCAGTCGAGCTGCGTCAGCCGCCGAGCAAGCGCGGGCACCGGCTCAAATTTTTCTATGCGACGCAGATCAAGCAGGCGCCGCCCACGTTCCTGATGTTTGTCAACCGTGTCGAGTTGCTAACCGAGCCGTACAAGAAATACCTTGTGCACCAGCTCCGCCGGGCATTCGGCTATGAAGGTTGCCCGATCGTGCTCGTGCCGCGACCGCGCCCGCGCGCGTCCGAAGGATCCAAGCACGATTGAAGTCCGGTCCGGCACAGCGCGTATTGGACAACTCGGCGCGCCTGGCGCGTGCCCGGTGCGGTGATGCGCACACGGGGGGAGACGAAGCGTGGGACGTGTCAGCGGTCCGGCGGAGCTTCTGGCCCGGACCGGTTCAAGATAGCTGTCTTCCCAGAAATCCGGATTTTCTGTTTGAACTCTTGTGGCGGCACTCCAAAATCGGGAAAAATGAGCGTAACGGGCGCCAACCGTGTGTCAGCAACGGTCGTGATCGAGCGCGCCGCATTTCCGCAACTGTTAGACGCGCTGAAAACTGCCCGATACAAGCTGCTCGGCCCGAAGTTGGTCAACGGTGCCATCGTATATGAAGAGCTGGCCGGTGCAGGCGAACTACCCGCCGGCTGGGCAGAAGATCAAATGCCGGGCGTGTACAAGCTCAAACGCCGGATTGACGAGGCTTTGTTCGGATACACCGTCGGGCCACACTCGTGGAAAAAGTTCCTTCACCCCGCTGTGGCAGTGCTTTGGCAGGCGACCAAAAACGCCAAAGGATTCGACCTTGCCGCGCCGCCGATCCGCGCACAAAAGCTGGCGCTCTTGGGGGTGCGCCCGTGCGATCTACACGCCATTTCAATCTTGGACACTGTGCTCGGGCGCGGCCCGTACAAGGACCCCGTTTGGGCCGCGCTGCGCAAGGGAGTCTTTGTGCTCGCAGTCAATTGCGTCGAGCCGGGTGGCACCTGTTTCTGCGCTTCGATGAACACCGGGCCGCGCGCCAGCTTCGGGTTCGACATCGCACTGACCGAGGTGGTCGAGGCCGAGCGACACTTCTTTGTCGCCACTGCCGGCACAGAGCGCGGCAGCGCAATGTTGGAAAAGACGCCGCACCGGCCCGCGCGCCCGGACGAGCTTGACCGGGCCGACCAGCTACTGGCGAACGCAGCAAGTAAGATGGGCCGCAAGCTCGACACCACCGGCCTAAAAGAGTTGCTATACCGGAACCACGAGCACCCCCGATGGGATAACGTGGCCGGGCGGTGCCTAAGCTGCGCTAGCTGCACCATGGTGTGCCCCACATGTTTCTGCACCACGGTCGAGGACACGACCGACGTGACGGGCCGGCACGCTGCGCGCGTGCGGAAGTGGGACTCATGTTTCACGCTCGCGTTTTCGTTCATTCACGGTGGGCCTATCCGCGCATCGGTCCGCGCGCGGTACCGGCACTGGCTCACGCACAAGTTCGCCACGTGGCTCGATCAATTCGGTACATTCGGCTGTGTGGGCTGCGGCAGGTGTATCACGTGGTGCCCGGCCGGAATTGATGTCACAGAGGAGATAGGCGCCATTAGGCACACTGAATCGGCAAAATCGAGGAAGGAGGCGAGCTGATGGAAATCAAGCAGTTGGAACAGCTCTTGGCTGAGTCGGATTTCTTCAAAGACCTAGACCCGGCGTACAGGCAGATGCTGGCCGGGTGCGGACGCAACGTGGTGTTCAGGCCCGGCGAATATTTGTTCCAAGAGGGCGAGCACGCGCGCGAGTTTTACCTCATCCGCAAGGGCAAGGTCGCGCTGCAGATCAAGGTGCCCGGCCGCGGCCCGGTCATATTGCAGACCGTTCAAGACGGGGATGTGGTCGGATGGGCGTGGCTTGTGCCGCCGTACAAGCGTCAATACGACGCTTGCGCAATCGAGCTGACGCGCGCGGTCGCATTCGACGGGGTGTGCATCCGCTCGAAGTGCGAGCAGGACCCCAAACTCGGGTACGAGTTTTTCAAACGGTTCGCAGCGGTCATGGCGGCGCGGTTGTCAGCGATGCGACTGCAATTGCTGGACTTGTATGCCAATCCGTGACGTGATTAACCGGGCTGAGGCCGAGCCGGTTCTCCCGGACCCGATGCTCGTGCAGCCGTGGCGTGTGCGCAGGCTGGTGCGCGAAACGGCGGATACTTTTACGCTCGAGTTGCAACCGCAGGCCAGCTCCGGTCAGATGCGGTTCAAGCCTGGCCAGTTCAATATGCTGTACGTGTTCGGCGTGGGCGAAATTCCGATCTCGATAAGCGGTGACCCCGCTCAGCCGCGAATGCTGCTGCACACTACGCGCGAGGTGGGCGCAGTCACGCGCGCGATGCGGCAGTTGCGTCCCGGCGCGGTCGTAGGCGTGCGCGGCCCGTTCGGCACGGCATGGCCGATCGAGGAGTGCGAAGGCGCAGACGTGGTAATTGTGGCTGGCGGCATCGGCCTTGCGCCGCTGCGGCCCGCACTTTACCAAATATTGGCGCGCCGCGACCTGTACGGACGCGTTGTACTGCTGTACGGCGCGCGCACCCCCGCAGACATACTGTACCGGCGCGAGCTGGAACGGTGGCGCGCCAGGTTCGACCTTGAAGTGTATGCCACGGTTGACCGCGCAATGAGCGGCTGGCGCGGGAATGTCGGGGTCGTAACAGCGCTGATTCCGCGCGCGCCATTCGATCCGTCGAGCGCAGTGGCTCTTGTGTGCGGGCCGGAGGTGATGATGCGCTTCGCGGTCCAGGAATTGCTCAAGCGCGGCGTCCAGCCCGGCGCTATCTACATTTCAATGGAGCGAAACATGAAATGCGGCATAGGCTTGTGCGGGCATTGCCAGCTCGGGCCAGCGTTCGTGTGCAAAGACGGCCCGGTAATGCGCTACGACAAGCTTGCCGACTGGCTCCAAAAATGGGAGGCGTGACCATGCCGAGTGGGAAAAAGCCGAAACTCGCGGTGTGGAAGTTCGCCTCGTGCGACGGTTGTCAGCTTACCTTGCTGGATTGCGAAGACGAGCTGCTCGCGCTAGCCGAGGCGGTCGAAATTGCATACTTTCCGGAGGCGTCTCGCGCCGTGGTCAAGGGCCCGTATGACATCTCGCTGGTCGAAGGCTCGATCACCACGCCGCACGATGCCGAGCGGATTCACGCGGTGCGGCGTATGTCTAAGTGCCTGGTTACCATTGGCGCGTGCGCTACGGCGGGCGGCATACAGGCCCTGCGGAATTTCAAGGATGTCAAAGAGTTCGTCTCGGTTGTGTACGCGACACCCGCCTATATCGAGGTGCTGGCCAAATCGACCCCGATCGCAGACCACGTATTCGTTGACTACGAGTTGCGCGGTTGCCCGATTAGCAAGGTGCAATTGATCGAGCTGCTCGGCGCGCTGTTGTGCGGGCGCAAGCCGAACATACCCACTTACAGCGTGTGCATCGAGTGCAAGCGCCGCGGCATTGTATGCCTGACAGTCGCAAAAGATATGCCGTGCCTTGGGCCGGTCACGCAGGCCGGATGCGGCGCCGTCTGCCCTGGTCTCGATCGGGGGTGCTACGGGTGTTTCGGACCGAAGGAGACACCGAACACTAACTCGATGTCCACAATTTGGGCCACGCTCGGCGTGAGCCGGGCGGACCTGACCCGCGCGTTCCGCGGGTTCAACGCTTACGCCGAACCGTTCAGGCGCGAAAGCACTGCGCATGAGCAAAAGTGACAGGTTGCGCACGATCAAGGTCGAGTACCTCGCGCGGGTCGAGGGCGAGGGTGGATTGTTTATACGGATCAAGGGCGCCAGTGTCGCCGAGGTAAAACTGCATATTTTTGAGCCCCCGCGGTTCTTCGAAGCGTTCATGCGTGGGCGCAGGTTCGACGAAGCGCCAGATATCACCGCGCGCATCTGCGGTATTTGCCCCGTCGCGTATCAAATGAGCGCGGCGCACGCGATGGAAGCCGCTTGCGGCGTGGCACTGCCCGCACAATTGCGCGCGCTGCGGCGGCTCATGTACTGCGGTGAGTGGATCGAAAGTCACGCGCTGCACGTGTTCTTATTGCACGCGCCGGATTTCCTCGGGTACCAGGACGCAATCCAAATGGCCGGGCGCCACCGCGACCTGGTCCAATGCGGACTGCGATTGAAAAAGCTCGGGAACCGCCTGGTCGCGTTACTGGGCGGCCGCGAGATTCACCCTGTCAATGTACGTGTGGGCGGGTTTTACAGGGTACCGGCCAAGGCCGAACTACAGCAGATTGCAGGCGAGCTCGAACGCGCGCAGCACGAGGCCGTGATGGCCACGCGCGCACTGGCCAAGCTCAAGTTCCCAGATTTCGAGCAGGATTACGAATTCGTCGCGCTGCGGCACCCGGACGAGTACCCGCTGACCGAAGGGCGCCTGGTTTCGAACAAGGGCCTAGACATACCTATCGAGGCGTTCTTCGACCATTTCGCCGAGGAGCAGGTGCCGTACTCGACTGCACTCCACTGCGTGCGCAAAGGCCGGGGGAACTATTTGGTCGGGCCGCTAGCGCGGTTCAATTTGAACTTCGACAGACTGTCGCGCGGCGCGCAAAAGCTGGCACAGGACATCGGATTGGTCCCGCCGGTGCGGAATCCGTTCAAGAGCATACTTGCGCGGATGATCGAGCTTGTGTACGCGTTCGAGGAAGCGTTGAAGCTGATTTCCGAATACGAGCCGCCAGCCGCGCCATGTGTACCGGTCAGTCCGCGGGCAGGTCTCGGCCACGGCTGTACTGAGGCGCCGCGCGGAATCCTTTATCACAGGTACCGCATAGACGAGCACGGGATAATCGAGGACGCAAAGATAGTGCCCCCCACAGCACAAAACCAGCGGACCATCGAAAACGACCTGCGCGCGTTTGTGGCGGCCAGGCTCAGGTTGACCGACGAAAAGCTTACTTGGCTGTGCGAGCAGGCGGTGCGTAACTACGACCCGTGTATCTCGTGTTCGACTCATGCCCTGAGAGTGCGCATAACGCGCGAGTAGCACCCCATCGAGAATGCAGCTCGCGGTGCGGGGGCTGCGCCCGGACACGGTATCTGCAGCAAAACGCTCCAAAGCGCTCAAGACTGACCAAGCGCTTTCGGCGAGGCATCTCGCGCTGCCGGCCGCAATTCGCGTCGCTGCGCTTCTCCTGCGTTACGGCAGAAGCAATGGTCGGGAAACGCTGCAGGCCGCACTGACGCTCGGCCCGCATGGCACCGTTGAGCCTCGCAGTAGGGATGAACATCTTCTCATTAACACCGGGCTTCAGCCCGGTGAACGCCGGCACTGATCTTGAAATCGTTTCACCGGTTCCAGCCACGCAGACAAAGCCGTTGGGAGGGCCTACCACTGGCGTTGCCTTCGATACCCGGCTGAAGCCGTGTCCTTTATGAACATCCACGAGAAGCAATACGAAGCGGTGCGAGGCTCAATAGCGCAGATGTTTCATGCCTCAGGCGTGGTTGGTATGGGCACCGGGTCTTCACCCCGGTTCCAACGAAGCGGCGGAGACGCGAGCAGCGTAGCTGCGCTTGTCAAAGCGCGGAACGAATCAAAATCGGCTCAATTGGCCCGCGTTTTTCCAAACGCGGCTACGAGGACGGGCCAAGCCGGCTGTAGCTGCGCTTGTTAAAGTGCGGCCAGCATAGGGCTCTAGCGTTGTGCCCCAGGCCGCACTCCGCGCCATGGTAGTTAGCGGCGCAAGGCGGAGCAGACACTAGCCCACCACGTCAGTGGTGGGCAAATCGTTCAAACGAAAGCCCCGTCAGCGACGACAGACTCGTTTTTAGCTCGATCGGTATCTGGGCGTAGGAGTCGCAATCGGTTAGTTCCGCGGCCTGATGGACATGCCCTTCACCCATTCGGGTGTATAGCGCGAGAACGGGTGTGTGCGATTTCAGGGACTCTGGCGCCCATTGCCGGATTCATTTGGCATTTGGACGCTTGTGCCGACCATTGGCACAGGGGTTAGCGGTTTGGCGCCCTGACTGGCTATCAGGT
>JANWZY010000010.1:0-6967 GCA_025061935.1 Verrucomicrobiia bacterium | reverse complement strand
GCCGGCCCGCTGGTTGGCTTAGGTTTGACCTAAGCGTAAGATTGGCTTTTGTGCGTGGGCCGACGACGACATTGAAGCTAGTCCCGCGCACTCCAAAATTTTTGTCCCAGGTGGGACAAAAATTTTGTCAGGGTGTACGTGGGCGGAAATAGTTGAGGGGCAGCGTGCACCTGGGTCCGTCGTGGTGATTGGGTTCGGGTCCGGAGCGCTCACGCTCGCTGTGTGCCTTGGCGCAGCCCCAAACATTGAGACGGCCACATTCCGTTTGTAGTACAGCCTTTAGGCTGAATGCTTCGAGCTCCGGACATGCCCGGCCTGCCGCGCATTGCGAGTGCGGGCATAACCCGTCGCGCGTCGCGCGCAGCGCGGGAGCGCGCCTGCTTTCACTGGGCTGGGACAGCCCAATTGCCCGTCCGGGCGGGCGACCGGCCCTGCGAATAATCCAAAAGTGCCAGCGCGCTGGCGCACTCCACACGTTCCGCGGCGCAAGCGCCGATGCCGCTAGGGTGGGCTACATCGTTCGTTGAAATGTAGCTGCGCTTGTAAAAGCGCAGTCGTGGGCTAGGAACCGCTTATGTGCATCATCCAAGTTTTTAAACAAGCGCGACTACGGTTGTCGCCACGTTGCGGCATTTTGTCAAAGCGCGGCCGCCGCGGTTGGCTTTGAGGTATGTCGGTTCGGCATTCGCCGGTCTCTCGTTTACAAGCGCTGCCGGGTGCGGCAGACATTAGCCCGCCGCGTAAGTGGTGGGAGACGATATCAACCGCGCTTTGGACTGTGTGTGTTGGTGTTAGCCCCGGGTTAAGCCTAGGCGCTTGAGTGCAGTTGATTGGTGGCTCCCAAAAAACTCCTCGGGGGCTGTGGTGGAGGAGGCGATAAAGTCTCTGAAGCGGGAGTGCGTAGCGGCTCGCCTGACATTCACCGGACTGAAGCCCGGTGTTAATGAAAAGTTGCTCCATGCTGTTACGGGTTGTAGTGGTGCGCGCGGTACTGCGTCGGTTAATAGGCTTACTCAGTTTTGCCTGCGTGCGGACTGTTTCTGTAGGTCCAGAGTTTTGGGGCCGGGGCGCGTTTCTGGCACTTTTGCGCTGTTGGCAGGATTGAAATGCTTGATGTGATGGTGCCGGGCATGGCAAAGTTGGGCGTAAGCTTGTCGGGCGGGCTTGCGTTTTGCATGCCCACGTTACGCGGGTAATTGTGACCCGCTTGAGTAATGCGCGGCGGAGCTTGCGTGAGTTGCCGGGGCGAATTCGGTCAAACGCTTCTGGCTTAACTGAGCGAGTGTCAACCTGCTGAGATTTGACGGACATGATATTACGAGCGCGGGAGTTCGAGTTCAGGTTTCCCCGGCCCACGATTGTAATGGGGGTTGTGAATGTGACGCCGGACTCGTTCTATGACGGGGGCAGGTTTTTTGACAAGGACAGCGCGGTGGCGCGCGCCATTGAGCTTGAAAAGCAGGGCGCGGAGATACTCGACATTGGGGGCGAGTCGTCGCGGCCGGGCGCGGAGCCGGTCAGTGCGACTGAGGAGCTGCGCCGTGTGTTGCCTGTGATCGAGGCGCTAGTCGAGCGCGTGAAAGTGCCGATCTCGATTGATACGATGAAGCCTGCAGTTGCGCGCGCGGCGCTGCGGGCCGGGGCGAGCATTGTAAATGACGTGGCAGCCAACCGGTTCGACCCGGAAATGTGGCATGTGGTGGCCGAGTACGGCGCCGGTTACGTTTGCGTGCACATGCAGGGCACGCCGCAAACGATGCATTTGAATCCGCAATACGGCGATGTGATTAGCGAAATCATGGGATTCTTTGAGGACCGCATGGAACGGCTTGGTAAAGCCGGGGTCAAGCCCGAGGCGGTCGTGCTTGACCCGGGCCTTGGCTTCGGCAAGACGGTCGAGCACAATTTGCGACTGTTGGCGGGCTTGGGCCAGTTTAAGAAATTTGGGCGGCCGCTGTTGGTCGGTGCCTCACGCAAATCTTTCATAGGCCGCGTGCTCGGGCTCGAGCCGCAGGACAGGCTTAGCGGCTCGCTGGCGTGTGCAAGTTGGGCGGTTGCCGCCGGCGCCAGCATTATTCGTACACATGACGTGGCTGAAACAGCCCAAGCGGTCCGAATGACAGAGGCCATAATGGCCCAATCCGGCTGATGTGGTACGTGGTCAAAGAGTATTGGCGGGCTGCACTTGAGGTGTTCATCCTCACGGTCGCCATTTACTACGCGCTGCGGTTTGTGCGCGGCACGCGCGGGTGGCCCATTTTTTTTGGGTTCGTTGTGGCGCTGCTGACCGTGGCGCTGGTTACCACCGCGCTGAATCTCACTGTGTTGCTGTGGATTCTGAAGACATTCTCGGCGGTGTTTGTTATCGCTGTGCTTGTGATATTCCAGCCTGAGCTGCGGAGCATGCTCGCCAAGCTCGGCAACCTGCCCGTGTTCGGAACGGTTGATAAGCAGCGCGAAAACATCGAAGTGATTGTCGAGACAGCCGAGCGACTCTCAGAGGTTCGGATCGGCGCATTGATAGCTATCGAGCAGAGCATCCAGTTGGCCGATGTGGTCGAGCCGGGCATCGTGGTTGATTGCGAGGCTACGCCCGAGATGCTCGAGACGATTTTTTTCCCGAACAACGCGATCCACGACGGCGGCGTGATAATCAAAGGTAACCGGATCACGCACGCAGCGTGCATTTTCCCGTTGACACAGCGCCAAGACTTGCACGCATCGTTGGGCACGCGGCACCGCGCTGCCATCGGCCTGACCGAGGAGACGGACGCAGTGGTCGTGGTTGTGTCTGAAGAGACAGGTGCCATTTCGTATGCGTATAAGGGCCAGTTGGTTCGCGGCGTTACGGTTGAGGAGCTCCGCGCGTTTTTAAGCTCTGTGTTGGTGCCGCAGACGCGTGCGCGGAGCTGGCTGGAGTGGCTCCGCGCGCTTAGCGCGCGGCCTGCGCGGCCGGAGCAGGCTGTGGTGACCAAAGGCCAGGTAGTCCCCGCCAATTCTCAAGGGGACCAGAAACCGGGTTGAGTTGGTCTCAATCTGACATGCGGCTCAAGGAGCTTGTCATAAGAGATTTCGGGTTGAAACTGCTGTCGTTCGCGTTTGCCGTGCTGATCTATGTCACCGTCTCGACAGCGATCAAGCGGGAGATCAATCTTGCCGCAGACACACTCACAATTGCCGAGTCACGGATTTTCCCCGAGCTGCCCGTGCTGGTCGTGTCGTCTGCGGCGGATGTGCGCCAGTTCAAGGTGCGCCCGAGTTATGTCGAAGTCGAGGTCCGCGGCGCGCCGGGCGTTATCTCGAAGCTAGCCGAGAAAGACGTGCGGGTTCTGGTGGACCTGACAGATATCAAGTGGGCTGTGGGCCTGCGTAAGCGCGTGGAAGTTTCGACTCCGCCCGGTGTAATGCATGTCCGTGTGACACCGCCCGAGGTCGAGATTGTCATGCCGGCGAAAACCGAGTAGGAATAGACCTATGAGCGCGCCACAGAAGATTTTTGGCACCGACGGAGTACGCGGCGTAGCAAACATCGAGCCTGTGACAGCGGAGACCGCGCTCAAACTTGGCCGTGCCGCAGCGCACGTGTTCAAGCATTTGGAAGCGCAACCGCGCGGGCGCGGCAGGCACAAAATCGTCATAGGCAAGGATACCCGGCTCTCGGGCTACATGCTCGAAAACGCGATCTGCTCGGGCATACTTTCTATGGGCGTGGACGTGCTGCTGATCGGCCCGTTACCCACCCCGGGGGTCGCATATGTGACCCGTAGCTTACGCGCAGATGCGGGCATTGTCATCACTGCCTCGCACAATCCGTACGCGGACAACGGCATCAAATTTTTCCGGGCCGATGGGTACAAGCTCGACGACAAGATCGAGGACGAAATCGAAGGTCTGGTTTTTAGCGGCGAGATCGAGCACATTCGTCCGACTGCGGAAGAAATTGGCAAAGCATTCAGAATAGACGACGCGCTGGGCCGGTACATCGAGCATGCCAAGTCCTCATTCCCTAAAGGCATGACGCTGGAAGGCTTGCGCGTTGTGGCCGATTGCGCGCACGGCGCCGCGTACAAGTCCACCCCGTGCGTGCTGCGCGAGCTTGGCGCAGAAGTGATTGTGTATGGGAACCAACCCGACGGCAAAAACATCAATGCCGGATGCGGCTCGATGCATGTCGAGTTTTTGTGCAGCAAGGTTGTCGAGCATAAAGCGCATGTGGGCATCGCGCATGACGGTGACGGCGACCGTGTGCTGATGTGCGACGAGCATGGCAACGTGGTTGACGGCGACGACATACTCGCCATAGCCGCGCTCGACATGCTCCGCCGCGGCGCGTTGCGGCACAACACGCTGGTCGCTACCGTAATGAGCAACAGCGGCCTGGACGCGGCCATTGCTGCCAAGGGTGGGCGCGTGATCCGCACGCCTGTGGGCGACAAGCACGTCATAGACGAAATGTTGCGCGGCGACTTCAACGTCGGCGGTGAACAGAGCGGGCATGTGATTTTCCGAGACTTTAGCACCACTGGCGACGGGTTGGTCACGGCCTTGCAAATTTTGCGGATCATGCAGGAGACGGGCAAACCGCTCTCGGAGCTTGTCAAGTGCTGGACGCGTTTTCCGCAGGTTATAAGGAACATTGTCGTGCGCGCTAAACCCCCATTCGAGCAGCTCGACGGGGTGCTCGACTTGGTCCGGCAGGCTGAGGCCGAGCTGGGCAAAATTGGCGGGCGCATCTTGCTCCGGTATTCGGGTACCGAGCCGAAAGCGCGGCTGTTGCTCGAAGGCCCGGACAGTGCACTGCTCGAACGGTGGGCGGAACGAATCTCGCACGTTATCAAAACCCAGATCGGTGCTTAGGCGCGCACGCTTACCGGCGCCAGAACGGTTTTTGAATTCCGGGCCGACCAGACACGTCGTTTCGAGGCGTTTTTGCACGCGTAGCAGCGCGGTTTTCGATCTGAACGGCCAACGGCTGCTACAGGCGGGTGAGCTTTTTGGTTGCCAATTGCGGGGCTTAACCAGGCTCGGCGCTTTTTAAGGCATTGGCTCGGATGGTGGCCTCGGCATGTCCGGGCGTGCATGTGGTGGTTCGTCCGGTGGCGCGAATTTGTGTGGCCCGTTCCGTGGCGCCGGGGCCAACGCGGGCGGGGGAGGCACCTGCGCCCATGGCCGGTGCTTCAACAATCTGTCGAGCTGCTTGCGCTGTGCCGGCGTCAGTTCTGCGCGGATCTTGCGGTTCACCTCGGCCCAGTGTTCGCGCAGTTGCGGCTGAATGCTTTCCATTATTTCGCGCGTTTTTTCCTGGCCTTCACGGACTATTTGCTCGATTCGTGCGCGCTGCTCGGGCGTGAGCTTGAGCTGACGATGGATTGTTCTGATGAAGTCAAACCTGCGTTGGTCCAGCAGTGCACGCGCGTCTTCGCGCCCGGCCCGGACCAGCTCGGCGGCACGCGGGCGCCATGCCTCAAGCGCGGTTGTGATTCGTCTCATTTGGCGCGCATCTGCTCGCCGGGCATGGCTTACCAGCAGGCCGCCGGTGAGTACGCCCGCGCCGAAAATTACCACGGTCGCAAGAACAATTTTCCAAGTGCTCATTGATCACCCTCCAGTTCGATTCCTGCTAGCATGGCCGTCTCGAATCGCTCGGCAACTGACTCGCCGTCGGTTGCAAGCTGAGTTACGAGCGCGAGCGCTAGCCCCACGACCGCAGTTGCGGCGAGGCTAGCCAACGCCCCGCGCCATAGCCCTTGCGCCCAGGCTGTGACAAAGTCGGGTCCGTGCAGCTCGCGCAACCGCGCCATGACTCGTGCTTCAAATGCTGGCGGTACCGCGTCACTCGGCACCTGTGCGCGCGCTGCAGCTATCAGTTTGCGCTCAAGCTCGTGCAGGTCCATACCACTCTCGCCCGATTAGACGCGCGGCGCGCCCCGCCCGGTTACAGATATTTCCCGGTGGCCATGCGCGCAAGGAGCCGGCGCAGCTCCGCGCGGGCGCGGAACGCCCGAACCTTGACCGCGGGCACAGACCAGCCTGTGAGGCGCGCAACTTCTTTAACCGACCGCCCTTCAATCGCTAGCAGGGTGATCACAAGCCGCGCGCTCGGCGACAGCCTGTCCAGTAACTTTTGCACCAGCTCGCGCGCCGCATCCGCTTGCTCGGTCGCGGACTCGGGCTGTTTGCCGACCCGTTCGAGCCAGTCCAGCTCGGATTGCGACAGCTCCGAAAATGCGCTTTCGCGACTGCGCTGGTGCGCGCGCAGGAAGTCGTAGCAGACGCGCACGGCGATGCGCATCAACCAGTGCTCGAAAGGGGCGGTGGCGCGGTATGTGTCCAGCTTTTGGTATGCCCGGACCCATATCTCTTGAACGATGTCTTCGACATCGCTGTCGCGCCGCGCGTACCGCCGCGCCGTAGCAAACAGGCGCGGCGAGTACTTCCGCACCAGCGGCTCGAAGCATTCGATGCGGCCTGCGCGTACCGCAGCGATCAGCTCCTGATCAGTCGGGTCCATTTGATGCTGATAGCCGTACCCTGCGGGTGCCCAGCTCCGGGCGCGCGCTGGTCAGCACGACGCAGCATTGCGCCTCCGCGCCGCCACGCGCATACCTCAGAGCTGTAAGACCGCTGTCCAACCCGCGCTGCCGAACTTTTGTGTGAACTGCGCTTCTGCGCTTTTGACATGTTCAGCGGAGTCGAAAATCGCGAATACGCTCGAGCCACTACCGCTCATTAGTGCGGCCACTGCGCCGGTTGCGATCAGGAACTCTTTATAAAGCGCCAGTACCGGGTACTTATGGAACACGGGCGTTTCGAGCGCGTTGTAAAACTCTGTCGACGCGCGCCGTAACTCTGCCGCGTGCAGCAACTCGACAAGTTTTTGCGCGCGGCCGGGCACGCCGCGCAGCGCGTGCGGGAACCGCGCCAGTTGATGGTACGCCCATGCAGTGGAGACGCCGAACCCCGGATA
>JANWZY010000109.1 GCA_025061935.1 Verrucomicrobiia bacterium | reverse complement strand
TGCAGCAGGTGCTCTGGCCGGACCATTGCGTGTGGAACACGCCCGGGGCGGATTTTTCAGACCACCTCGATACCTCACGGGCAACGGCAATTTTCAGGAAAGGAATGGACCCGCGCGTGGACAGTTACTCGGGCTTTTTCGATAACGGCCGCCGGCACAAGACCGGCCTGGGCGATTGGCTCCGCGGCATGGGGGTGGCAGAAGTGCACGTGGTCGGGCTGGCCGCGGATTATTGCGTGGCATACACTGCGCGCGACGCGGCCGAGCTGGGGTTCCGAACCGTGATCATTGAAGACGCGACGCGCGCAATCTCGGCGGCGGACTTCGCCCGGATCGCAGACGACTTGCGCAAGCGCGACATCCGAATCGAGCCGAGCGATAAACTGTTTGTGCGTAGATAATCCGCTTGATGGCTAGTTTCGCGTCCGTGCACCAATGAATGCTCAAGTTTGCTGACCATGAGATACGATAGTAAACCCGTGATTTTGATCTTGTGCACCGGCAATTCGTGTCGGAGCCAGATGGCCGAGGCGTTCCTGCGCACTGCGGCCGGCGATTTGGTCGAAGTCCATAGCGCTGGCTCGGCTCCGACAGGTTACGTGCACCCGGCAGCCGTAAAGGTCATGGCCGAGGTCGGAATGGACATTTCTACGCATCGCTCGAAGCACATGAACGAGTTTTTGGGCAGGCCCGTTCATACCGTGATTACCGTATGCGGTGAGGCGGATGCGGCCTGCCCGGTCTTCCCGGGCCAGGTGAACCGATACCACTGGCCCTTTGACGACCCGGCAAAAGCCGCCGGGAGCGAAGCCGAAGTGTTAGCCGTGTTCAGGCGCGTGCGCGACGAGATTCGGCGCGTCTTCGAGGCGTACGCAGCCGGATTGCGGGACGGGGCCCGTTTTTGGGGTTGAAACTGCTTGGTTTGGACCGGGCCGGGCACGTACACTGCGCGCATGATTCGCGTCGGAATAGGCTACGACGTGCATCGGCTCGCGCAAGGCCGCAAACTCATCCTTGGCGGTGTCGAGATACCGCACGCAGCCGGGCTTGAGGGGCACTCGGACGCCGACGTGTTGATGCATGCGGTTTGCGACGCTGTGCTTGGCGCGCTTGGCGAGCCGGACATTGGCCAACTGTTTCCGAACACAGACCCGCGCTGGAAAAACGCGCCAAGCCGGGTTTTCCTTGAAGAAGCCGCGCGGCGCGCGGCCGCGCGCGGCGGACGCATCGTCAATATTGACGCGACGGTGCTGGCTGAGGCGCCAAGACTTGCACCGCACATCGCGGCAATGAGAGCCAACGTGGCTACTGCGCTTGGCATTAGATCCGATTGCGTGGGGATCAAAGCCACAACAAACGAGCGCCTCGGATTCGTTGGCCGGCAGGAAGGTATTGCAGCAATTGCAGTCGCGAGTGTTGACCTGCCAGAGTAATTGCAACTTTGCTTGGGGACTGGTTATGCCGAAGGGCGAGATAGGTTGGCGCCGTGTGACAGCCGAGGGCGAAAGAGTGCAGGTATATGCGCGGCGTGTCGGCGGGGAATGGCGGTTTTTCGTGCGGTCGCGCCGGTACGAGCGATGGATCGAGCAGGCTGAACCCCCGCTTGAGGACTGGCTGAAGCTACTGGACGCGGTTCAGCGCCGGGTCACGCGTCGGCTGTTCGAACCACAAGAGATCGAGCGCATACGCCGCACAATTATTGAACGCTTCCCTGATGCAGTTGTTTGAGTGCCGGTGCGCTGTCTGCAGCGTTGAGTCGTGTAGGCAGGGACCGACAGCCATACTGATCCGGCATCGGCATCGAAACTGTGCGACCAGGCAGTCGCGCTTGGCGCTCGCGGAGTCAGCGGCGTAGCACGGGCCGGCGGTCTGTGGAACCGTTTTGCAACTACGACGGATTGCCGCTTGACTTTAGGCCTGAAAAGGCTGAAACTTTGGCTGTTCGCTTGATGAACCACTGGTGTTTGTGTCAGTCAAGACAGCCTGCCAGTAAGTGCTCGAAAGATCGTCACTTTGCAGGTGAATTGCTGCGTGTGCAGCGTTCCTTTCCCCGGGCGTAGTCGGCGAACAGTTAGCAGTATGAACGAGACACGGTTATACGTAGGGAACTTACCCTACACAGCATGCGAGAACGACCTGCACGATTACTTTTCGCAGGTCGGTATGGTTACGTCGGTGGACCTGATGTTGGACCGGGCGACGGGCAGATCGCGCGGATTCGCGTTCGTCGAGTTTGCGTCCGCTGAGGACGCGGCGCGCGCAGTGGCACAACTTAACAACAAGGAGTTCCAAGGCCGTAACTTGACGGTCAACATCGCTCGGCCGCGCGCCGAGCGCTCGGATGCGCGCCCACGTCGCAATTGGGGCGGGCGCGGCAGACGCGGCGAGTAGCCACCACCACTAGTACAATGCGCTGTGCGCAGGCGTGGCCTGCGCAGAGTTAGTTTCGACCACGCGCAAGACATGCTTGACCGCGAAGGCCGTCTTGCGCGTGGTTCAAAATTGTCTGGTGTAGCCGACGCCGAACTGGAATCGCCCGGCGCTGCTCACACTCGGGTCGTGTGTGATCGGGAAGCCGTAATCGAGGCGCAACGGGCCGATCGGCAGATTCAAGCGCAGGCCGACCCCCCAGTTATCCGCGTATGAACCCGTGGAGATTTCTCGGCCTGTGCCCGGATCAATAAACCTTGCCTGCGTGAAGCTGAACGGCTCCGGATATACCATGCCGATGTCGTAGAAGACTGCAAATCGGACCGAGACTCGCTCGTTACCAATGACGGGTATGCTGTATTCCGCCGACCCGAACCAATACGTGTTGCCGCCCACAGGTTCGAGCCCGCGGTCGCCCACCAGCTCTTTCGGCCCGATGGCGCGGTACCTGTAACCGCGCAGCGAATACAGGCCACCAAGATAAAACCGGTCGTAAAACGGCACATCCGGTGTGTCGCCGAATGCGTCGGCCACGCCTGCGCGCCCGGACAGCTCGAGCACATGCCCACGCGCGAGGCCTCTAAAGTACCAGGAGCTGCGCAGCTCGAGCCTGTAAAAATCTTTGTCACCGCCGAGCAGCCCGCCGGTGATCTCGCCCATCAGCTCGGTGCGCTGGCCCCGGTCCGGCAAGAACGGGCTGTTCCGCGTGTCATAGGCGAGCATAGCCCCTAGGCGCGACAAAAGATTATACCCCTTTTCGGCCCAGAGCGTGCTCGGCACATTGGTTGAGGCGAGATCCGGATCGAGCAATATGCCTACGTCCTCAATCGTGTAGCTGAGGCGCCCGATCAGGTTTTCGCGCCAAAGTGCTTTGGTCAGGCTCAGCCGCGCGCCGGTCCGGACTTCTTCGTAAAGGTTATAAAGGCTTTGGTAATCGAGCCAATGGTGGTACAAGTCTATGCCTAGCTCGAGGCGCTGGTCTAGGAACCACGGCTCGATGAAAGTGAGCACGGCGTCGCGCCGGCGCGTGCCGAGCGAGAGGTATAACCGCGCTTTTTGGCCGCCGCCCATGAATGTGGGCGGGTTGAACAGGTCAAAGTTGCCCTGGGTGAGACTTACGAACCCCATCAAATAATCGATCGAGCTAAAGCCCGCGCCTACGGTGAACATGCCCGTGGGCTTCTCCTCGACGCTAACCACAAGGTTTTTGCGGTTCGGCGCGATATCGGTCGGCTCGGGTCGCAGATCAACCTTTTCAAAATACTGGAGGCCTTCGAGGCGTTTCTGGCTCAGTTTGACCCTAACCATGTCGAAAGTCTCGCCTGGGGACACGGCAAGCTCGCGCCGGATCACACGGTCCTTGGTTTTGGTGTTGCCCCGGATCTCGATCTTTTCGATGTACGACTTTTGGCCCTCGGTGATCTGGAACTCCAGATCAATCGTGCCTTTCTCGACATTTGGCACTTTCCGAACGCGGAGGTTGGGGGAACCAGCCCGCACGTCTATGTAGCCTTTGGCGCCGTAGAAGTCTTCGATAGCCTCGATGTTTTTTTGCAGCCCCTTCGGGGTGAACACGTCGCCTTCCTTCATCCGGAACGCCTCGTTCAATTGCACCATTTCTGCCCAGTCCCTTGCGGAGACGCCCTTCGGCGGTTTGGCCCCGGGCCGGAACTGGGGACTGAGCGCGTTTGTAGGGAGCAGCGTGGCCCCGGTGAAACTGATCGCGCCCACCTTGTACTGGTTACCCTCGAAGATGATAAACTTGACGCGCATTTTATTCGGCGCCGGGTACTCGTACTGCACGTCTTTAAGCTCGAAATCTATGTAGCCGCGTTCCCAGTAAAACTCGTTTAACCGGTCTTTGTCGTCTTCGAGCTGGTCACGTTTGAGCACGCCGCTGCCTGTCAACCAAGAAAACATCCAATACCTGCGCGTCTTGATGACCTTGCGGAGCTTTTTTTGCGAGAACGCTTTCGCGCCAACGAATTGTACTTCGATGATTTTTGTCTTCGGGCTCTCCTTGATCTCGAACGTGACCGAACCGCGCCCGGCAGCCTCGTCTATGTTCAGCGTGTACTTCACCTCGGTCTCAGGATAGCCGGATTTCTGGTACAGCTTCTGGATTTCGAGACAGTCATTGAACAGTTTCCGCTCGTCGAGCGGTTCGCCAACTTTCGAGCTGAGCCGTTTGCGGAGCTTGGCGTCGCCGAATTTCTTGTTGCCTGAAAACTTGATTGCGGTCAGGCGCGGCTTGCCCTGCAGAAGGTATGTGAGTATTACCCCGTCGCGTGTCCGCTCCTCGGCTACACGAATGTTGTAAAACAGGCCTGTCGCGTACAGCGCGCGAATGTCGTCATCAATTGCCGCCGGGTTGTACGGGTCGCCCTCCTTGATTCGGATATGCCCGCGCACCAATGCGTCGGCTAACGCGGGTGGGCCGAAGTGCTTGATCTCGATCTTGGCTATCCTGGGCTGCGTGGCTTGGCCGAGGCCCAGCTCTCGCCATCCGAACACGACAAAACACGCTAGCAGCAAAAGCGCGAACGGGCGTGACGCCAACCGTGGTTTACAAGCCATCTTGGAGATTCCCTTTGGTTGCGCTTTCGAATCGAGTGTAAGCCCTGAAAAACGTCAGGTCTATCTCGCCCGTCGGCCCGTTGCGCTGCTTGGCAATCAGCAGCCGCATCGGTGTAGCGCCGCGGTCGTCGTTTAACCCCGACTCTTCATCGTCTGCACCGGGCTTGCCAGGCTTATAAAGCAACCCGACCACGTCCGCATCCTGCTCGATCGCGCCCGACTCGCGCAGGTCAGAGAGCCGTGGCGGCGCGCCCGACTCGCGTTTCTCAGGCTCACGATTCAACTGGCTCAACACGATTATGGGCACGTTAAGCTCCTTGGCCAACGCTTTCAGCCCCCCGGATATGTCGGCTATTTCTTGCTGCCTGTTCTCAGCACGCCGCGAGGTGGAATGGAGCAACTGCAAGTAGTCCACGATAAAAAGTTTGATGCCGTACTGCTGCCAGAGCCTGCGTGCGCGTGCGCGCAACTGCAGTATCGAAAGTCCAGCCGCGTCGTCTATGTACAATGGCGAAGCGGAAAAATCGCCGGCTGCGCCGGTCAATCGGGGGAACTCTGAATGCGCAACGAACCCGTCACGGAGCGCGCGTAGGTTTATGCGCGCGCGCGAGCAGATCAATCGCACCATGAGCGAGACAGCGGTCATTTCAAGGCTGAACACTGCCACAGGCAGCTTTAGGTCCACCGCCACATGCTCGGCAATATTAAGCGCAATGCTTGTCTTGCCCATCCCTGGCCGCGCCGCAATTACAATCATCTCGCCCGCGTGCAGGCCGTCGGTTAACCTGTCCAAGTCCGGATAGCCAGTAGTGATCCCGCTAAATGTGCCCCTGCGCGCGTGGTATTCTTCGATCACGCGGAATGCGTCCCGTACAAGTTGCTTCGTGTTTAGGGACGTGGCTTCGACGCGTTCCTCGCTCACGCGCAACACGTCGCGCTCGACCTCATCGAGCAGCTCATCAGCGTCGCCCTCACACTCGTACAGGCGCGTGATAATCTTCGAGCAGGTCTGAATCATTTTCCGGAGCACATACTTCTGATGCACCACGTCGAGGTAATACGGCAGGTTGGCCGGCGACGGCACACAGCTCTGCAGCGTCATTAAGTAATTCTCGCCACCCACCTGGTCGAACAGTTGCTTGTCTTTAAGTCGCTGACGCAGCGTGATCAGGTCGATCGGCTGGCGCTGGTCGTACATCTCGACCAGCGTGTTGTAAATTGCCTGGTGTCGCAGGTCGTAGAACACCTCTGCCCCGGACTTGATTTTGGCCACGCACTCGCCAAGGCATTCGTTTGGCGAGAGCAAAATGCATCCTAGCACGCCCTGCTCGGCCTCCGGCGCATGCGGCGGGAGCCGGCCCAATACATCGGGCGCAGGCGCAGCCGGCGCCGACTTGCGCGCCGAGCGCGCGTTTCTCAAGTCAGCAGTTTCTGGCTGTGCAGCCGCAACTTGTGCTTTATCAATCATACGAGCCACATCAAATCCGGCCGGGACACAGGCGACGACACAAAATTTTTCACGCCTTTCACCACAAAATTCACAACGCCGAATCCTATAGTGCCGCGCGCATAACGCCAGCCAAAGTTTGCGCGTTTCAAAAATTTCCCGGCTGCGCCGCCGAGCGCGCTGGCGGCGCAACCGCAAGCTAGGTTTTTGGACGTTTTTCCTGCGCGCGTGCAGCTTCAACGGAGGAACATTTCCGCCACTGCGTCAGCAAACCGAAGACCCTCTTTAGTGAGCCTGAAACCCGCGGGCGTGCTCACGCCCCAGCCGCGCTCGACAAGTTCTGCAATTTCTTCGCGCCATTCTTTTGCAGGTCGTAACCTGTCACGGACTTGAACTCCTCGAACGACCAACCAACAACCATACGCAGCCCGAACGCGGCCACTTCGGCCGCGCGCTTGAGCGGGGGCAATAATTCAGCGAACGCGATCGGACGCAGCCCTTGCTCCAGTAACGCGCAATACCGACGCGTGTCCGCAATATTCGCCGTGTGTATGCCTTGCACGAAGCCGGCCGCGCTCGGTCCAAGCCCGAAGAACTCGCCACCACGCCAATAGTTGACGTTGTGTTTGCAAGCATATGCAGGAATACGCTCCGCGACACCCGGCGTCGCCAGAACCGCCGCAGTCGCAAAAGCAGGAGCTGCTGCCCCGGCGCTGCCCCAGGATCGAGCTGCATCCAGTGCGAAATTGGAAACCTCGTATTGGATGTAGCCAGCAGCAGCGGCTGCGTCGAGCAGCTCCTCGTACATTGCACATGCAAGCTCGTGATTCGCGTCCGATTCTGCCGCACCCATAAGCTCAAACAGGGGTGTGTCCTCCTCGTACGTGATTTCGTAACAGGACAAGTGCTCAGGCCGCATCGCCTTGACCTCGGCCAGCGTGCGGCGCCACATCTCCATTGTCTGGCCAGGAATGGCAAACATCAGGTCAATATTGACGTTGTCGAACCCTGCTCCGCGCAATGCGTCGTATGCGTCGAACGCCTGTCGGCGCGAGTGCGGACGCCCGAGCCGGATCAGAAGCTCGTCGTCCAGAGACTGGACGCCAAGTGAGGCTCTGGTAACGCCCAGCGAGCGGAGCAGTCGCGCTTTGGCGCTCGTGACTGTGGCAGGATTGCATTCTACGGTCAGCTCATCCGCTGCGCAGGGCGTAATCACCCGGCCTAATTCCCGGAACAGCCGCTCTAGACGGTGGAAACCGAGCACGGTGGGCGTGCCACCTCCAACGTACACCGACTTTGGCGCCAAGTCGGGGGCAACAAGCGCGAGTTCACGCGCCAGCGCGTCCAAAAACCGGTCAACAAGCTCGTCCGAAGCCGGTTCGGAGTAGAACGCGCAATACCCGCACTTGCCGATACAAAACGGCACGTGCACGTACAGGCTGCTTACCCGGTGCGCCATCTGCCTCGAAACTCAAAGCGATGCACAAGCACCGGTTAAGTTAGCCCGCCTGCGCACAAGATCAACCTTGCGCCGGCTCGTCGGGTCTGCAGTAGTTTACGGTTTTTTACCGTCTCGGGGGGTTAATGCGCTGAACTTTCTCAGCCTTCGGACCTTTGTCAGTCGAAACAATTTCGAAGCTGACAAGCTCGCCTTCGCGCAACGTTTTGTAGCCCGTGCCGATTATGCTTGTGTGGTGAACGAATACGTCCTGTCCCCCTTCCTGAGCAATGAACCCGTATCCCTTTTTGTTATCGAACCACTTGACCTTACCACTCGCCATAGCCTTCTCCTCAGCGGGCAGAGCATCTAACTCGGCTTGGACCACGCTGGATACCCCTAAACGGCAAGGGACTATCCGGCACTACAGGACCTTTCGGTTGCTCATGCCTTGGTTAAAAGCCTAAAAAAACTTCCCACCGCGTCAAGAATATAATTTGCCCGCTCCGCCTTAACCCGCGCAGATGGATGGTCACCCCATTCAATCTTGGGGCAGGCCGCCGCTCGCAAGTACCGGACAAACCCTGACCTGCGAAAACCCAACGTGACCTTTTTACAATTCATGGCCGTGCTGCACCCAGGCACCGCTGTTCAGCTTAGTGGACTCACATTTAACGATCGTCGGCTGTTTTGCAGGTTCTACCCCACGTCCGCAGCTAAAGCTGCCAACAAGCCTGCGCTGGCACCGGCTGCGTCGGGCAAGGTTCGGCGATGAGAATATCACCCGGTGTCGGGCACAGGGCGGGGGAACCGACCCGACGGCCTCACGGTGCAGCTCAGCCAACTGCGCGGTGTGTTAGCTCTATCTGCAGCTATTTGACGGCATCCATGTTTCGGTTTGCGCTTCCCGCCTCATCGTTGACACGGCCAGCTATTGTCTTGCGCCCTGCCGACTTTTGGCGGTTTCAAGCGTAGCCGCGCTTGTCAAAGCGCAGTCGGGCCTGTGGGATTGAGCGCTCGTTCACTCATTGCCGCAACGCGCGCCAGACAAAAGCCCGTTTGTAGTCCAGCCTTTAGGCTGAATGGGTCGGGTGTGAGGCTGTGTAGCTGCGCGTGTCAAAACGCAGAACGGCCCAGACCCGGCCTCAATTGGCTCCGCGTTTTTACAAACGCAGCTACGGGAATGGGCCGCCTCGGCTGTAGCTGCGCTTGTTAAAGCGCAGGCGGCAGGAGAATCGGTCATGGGTTCATTCCACGTTTTTACAAACGTAGCTACGGTCGTCACCCCGTAGCCGCGCTTGTCAAAGCGCAGAGGGGAGGTGCGCTTTTGCGTTCTGTC
>JANWZY010000108.1 GCA_025061935.1 Verrucomicrobiia bacterium | reverse complement strand
TTGCTTAGTCTCGCCCAGGTTGATGAAACCAACAATTCAATAGATCCGTTAAAGAAGCGTACGCACCCGATTTTTTCGGATCAATTCGAAAACGAGGATAAACCCGCGCTAGCCCCGTAAAAAGCGGGTTATCGCGCACCTGTCCTTGGCGCGACCACGCGGCGGATGGTGATTACACCCTGCACCTCAACGATGGGGCTTCTCGGACGCTATGGTGTGCGCCCGAACTACTCCGTCACGTAAGGATACTTGCCTGCGCCCGCGTACGTCTGCACGTAGTACGGGACGTCTTCCGCCGGATCGAGCGTATAAGGATAAATTTCTGTGGTCAGTTCTGGGGCCGTCAACGTGTCATTACCCGGAATAAGTACGACGCCGCTGGTCCAGACGCGCCAAGTGCAATTGTTCGTGATATTGCCAGTTGCCTTTAGCAGCCCTGGCGAACCGGTGGTCACATAACGTTCCCACGGATTTTGTACGCCAAGGAAATAGTTATTTTCGACCAAAACCTGGGCATTAATCCTCGTGCGGATGCAGTAGTTATTGTCCACACAGTCGTAATAGTTGTTGAACACGTGCACGCGCCCGAACCTGACAGAGGGCATGCGCTCGCGGCAATACGGCCCGTACCAATTATGATGGAACGTCACACGGTACTGGCCCACGTCGTCATCGCTTGAGGCAATCAGGTTCACGTATTCGTGGTTCACGGTCCCTTTTGGCACGGGCGCATAGTAAAACTTGCACCATGACACGGTCACGTAATCCCCACCTTTGGTGATGTCCACCGAGCCGTCACGGCAAGCGTAAAAAGTGCAGTGATCAACCCACACGTACTTACCCGTGCCATGACTGCCGGTGTCTATAGTAACCCCATCCGCGTTTGAATGATTCGTCGCACTGATGAAGAGGTTCGCAATGATCACGTTTGTCGTGTTAACTCTCAACCCGGTACCGTAAAGCGCCGCGTTCGTACCCACACCAATGATGGTCTTATTCGGTTGCGTGACGTAGCAGTAATCCTCTGTGCCAACGATTGTACCGTGGACTCGAATGATCCACGGACCGGTCGCGCGGCACGCACCTCGGAGCTGCGTGTAATTGTAAACGTTGGTGACGTTGCCGCCCGCTCCGCCCGTGACACCCGCGGCGAACCCGACCAAGTTTGTCAGGGGCAATCCGGTCGGCGCAAGCGTGACCACAAGACTCGCATCAATGCTTGTTGCCGTGCCGAAAGCGTTGGCGACCACTACGCGGTATCGTCCGGCATCGTTCGTGGTTACGTTGCTTATCACAAGCTGCGCATTTGTTGCGCCGGGCAGCGGCGTGTTCGTATTAAAGTACCATTGGTATGTCAACGGCGCAGTACCGGTGGCTGAGACCCTAAAAATAGCGGTCCCTCCCACTTTTACCGCCTGATCTTGTGGATGGGCAATGATCTGCGGAGCCACATTAGCCACTTGCAAGGTTGCCGCCTCGCTTGTGATCGAACCAACAACATTCGCAACGATCACTTGGTAATTACCTTCATGCGCAAGCTGTGCGTTCGGAATGACGAGCATAGCGTTTGTCTCGCCCCACAAAGGCACGCCATTAAAGAGCCAAAGGTAGTGCAATTGTGGTCCAACGGCCGCAACGGTAAATACGGCGGTCGAGCCTGGAGACACAATCAGGCTCGCAGGTGGGATGCTTATTGACGGCGGCTCAAGCTTGGTCCGCGTGTCTCCCGTGCGGAGCCGATAGTATGCCTGTGGTAAAGCCGGTGAGACAGAGTTGGTGAACCTAATCGTGCCAAATGAATCGAAATACCCATATTTAACAATCAACCAGTTCGTTAGCGGCAATGACCAATCAGACGCGCCAAGCAGTTGCACGAACTGATTAGGAACGGGATTACCACCCACGACAACAATCTCGTTTAGCTGCTTCTCAATATTTGCAATGGTCAGCTCGGAATATGCAGGTGGAGCCAGAATGCTGAACTGAGCACTGACCGCACTGGCCAGTCCGGCGCCGATGCCGGTCGCGGTAGCCGTCAGTTGTTTTCCGGTGCCCGGCGTGTCGATCCTCAAGTCATCGAACACGGCTTTTCCTGTCTCGTCCGTGTATCGCGTAAGCGTACCGCTAAGCGTGCCGCTGCCGCTGCTAAGCGCAAGGGTGATGGGCACCCCGTTGGACGCTACAGGTACGCCATTGGCTGTTTGGACCTGAACAACCACAGGCGCCATGACTGCATTAACCATCGAGTCAACAGGCTCAACAACAAATGCCAGCCTTGCCCCCACGATCGGACCTCCTGATGGGACCACGTCCGCCCAGGTACGGCCTAATCTGAACTCATCAATATACTGAATCCCACCAGATTGCGGCGTGGTGTAAAATTGGAAATAATCCAGTGAGCTTGGGTCCGAGGCGCCAGTTACGTACCCGAGCGACGGCGGCGGCGCGCTAGCGCCATAAGAGGTTGCGGGCGGGTCAACCCAAAGGTCCACGCGGTCGTTCCCCGATTGGAACCTGTACCGGATCACGACAAGGTGTACACCCGGACCGAGGTTGGTGCTCATGGTAAAGCCCGGGCTCGAGCTTTTCTTCCCTATCCCTATCCGCGGTTCGGCAGTTATAAACATGCCCGCTTGAGGAGCGCTCTGGCTTGTTGAGTTGTTATCGAGGTACCCGATTAATTGTGTGGCCGGCGGCGCCGAAACCACGTGCAAAAGGAACGACGCGTACATTTCATTCCCGTCCTGTGCTGGTACGCTGGTGTATTGGATGACTGACCGTCGCGCTGTACCGCTGGGCGCGCGACGCAAACCTTTACCAGTAGCAGCAGGGAACCCTTCGGGAGCAGTGAGCGCAGCAACATTTGTTACCATCAGCTCTGGTCCGGTGCTGCCAGCGAACCAGTTTGGTGCCCCCACATCGTTTAATCTACCCTCAGCATAGTTAAACCCGTCGTAATAAGGCAAGTTAACGGCAAACACAGTTGATGCGTAAACTGCGATTAGAGCAACAACGGCCGCGGAGAAGCATCCTTTGACCGCCCCGCTCAAACTAGTTGCTTGGCGTCTGATCTTCATAGCGCTCTCGGTAACGTGTTGTGTTTTACGAAAAGTTACGGCGCAAACGGACCACGGCCCGCACCAGCGTGTTCGCTAACGATGCCCGGCACGCTGTCAACAGGATCGAGTGTGTACGAATATGGCGGTGCGAACACCTCATCTGTGCCAGGTGGCACAATCCGACCGTCAGCCGTATTTTCGTACCAGGTCACATTCACGAACCTGTTGCCGGTTGCAAACACTTTCCCAGGCGTGCCGCTGGTCAGATAAACCTCCCACGGGTTGCGAACGCTCTCGAACCAGTTGTTCTCGATTCTACACTCTGCGTAAAGCCGCGAGCGCACGCAATAGTTGTTCCCTGGCGCGTTGAAATAGTTGTTGAAAATGTGCGCGCGGCCGAACCTGACCGACGGCATCCGCTCGATGCACATGTTACCCCACCAGTTGTGGTGGAAGGTAACCCGCAGCCTGCCCATGTCCCGACTCGCGTCGCCGTCGCTCGCCCCGACAAGACAAGCAAACCGGTGGGTGTTCGCCGGATCAGTGTAATAGAACCTACACCACGAAACCGTCACGTAGTCGGCACCCTTCACAATGTCAATAAGCCCGTCACGGCAATCAGCTATCGTGCAATGGTCAATCCAGATGTGGTTGGCGCCACTTGTAATGCCGATGCCGTCCTCACTCGAGTTCCGGATCGTGAGGTTACGGACGATTATGTTGCTCGAGTTGTACATGTAGAGGCCGCCGCCGACAAGGGTCGCATTGGTACCAAGCCCGATAATCGTCTTGTGTGAGCGTACGTGGATTTCCATTCCCGAGCTGTAAAGCGTGCCAGAAACGTAAATCACATATTTTGCGTTCGAGTCCGCATACGCTTTCAGCTCCGCACCCGTCGTCGCCGTAACAACCTGACCGCCTTCGCCCCCGGTCAAGGCGAACCCTACATCGGCAAAACCGACATGGCCGAAATCCGGGGTGCCGGCACCAGACGCAGTCACAACGAGCGTAGCAACTGCGCTTGTAGCTGAGCCGTAGGGATTTATGACTACAGCAAAGTACCCACCCGCATCGTTTGTGCTTACGTTTTCTAGCACCAACACTGCGTTCGTACGATTGGCCAACGGGGCGCCGGACGCGCGGTACCATTGGTAACTCAAAGGCCCGGTGCCTTCTGCCCCGACAGTGAATGTAGCCGTGCCACCTTCACGCACTGTTTGGCTCTGTGGTTGGGAAACGATGCTCGGTGGCATTTGAAGCACAATTACGGTTAACTTCGCGACCTGGCTCGTTACGGCCCCAGCCGCATTCGTTACGACTACGGTGTAGTCGCCTGCATCAGCAGACTGCACGTTGGTCAGAGTCAATGTCGGCGACGTTTGGCCAGCCAACGCATTCGTGAGGTTGAAAAACCATTGGTAGAAAAGCGGCAACGACCCGGTCGCCACTACACTGAAGCTCGCAGTTGTGCCAGCGTAATTGGTGCGGCTCTGCGGCTGCTGGACTATTACCGGCGGGCTTGGCCGCGACTGGGCCGATAAACGCAACGCGAAGAACCGCTGCTGGTCAGCCTGGCCCAGTGGATTAGTCACGCAAAAGCTACCGTCTGCGCGGAAATTCTCAGACGCGATTTCTGGCCATTGCGCCAAGGGCAACGCCAGGTCGGTGGACGAAATTAGCTCGAACGGCGCATTAGCTTGGCCATTTGTACCCGCGATCACAATACCATCCGGGGTGACGAAAACACTTGTTATTACCGGATTAACTAACTGCGCCTGTGCACCTTTAGGCGCCGCCTCGGCCCAGGTTGATGCAATTCGAATCTCATCTAAATCGACTGCGGTTCCCCCGTAAATAAAGCAGCGCCCAACGCCAGTACTGTCATTCCCGTCACTGCCGGTGCTGAAGCTTACATTTGGCGCTGGTTCAGCGCTCCCTAATCCTGGATTAACCCACAACGCGACCTTGTCGTTGTTCGACCCGGTGACGAACTCGTACTTCAGCACTACAAAGTATGTCATGCCTGGCTCAAGCGGCGTGGCAAACCAGTTTGTGACCGCGCGCAGCTTGCAAATTCCGAGCTGGACCTGGCCACCGGCAAGCCTAAGCACAGCATCCACGTAATACGACGACTGCGACCCGGCCCGAATCAACCCCGTAATCAGCTTACCATTCGAATCCAGCCCATTGGTCGCATTCACGCGCAACAGGAACGAGTAGTAAACCGCACCAGTTGTGACACCCGAACTGAACTGATTATACGTGCCCGAAGTTGAGCCGGTCGTGATTGTGACCTTGTTTCCAGTGCTTTGAGGTAGCCCCAATATCGCCCCGTCCAAGCTGTTACTGGTCACTGTCACGCCGACATTGGAATTTTGCCAGCCGCCGCTTGCGCCTACCGCGCCGAGATTGCCAGGTAAGTAATTGAATGAGTCACTGAAGAATGTCGCCCCTCTGATCCCCGGCATGTGGAAGCCGAGACACCCCAATGTCACAATTAACCACCACAAGTATGCAAACTCCGGCTTAAAGCACCGCACTTGCATCCGCTTTACCATAAGATAAGTACCGGCGCACCACGCTTAACAGACTTTTGGGACATCCGCCCCCTTTTCGCATCAAACAATTACCAGCACGTTGCCGAAGTAAAATCCAATTACGGCGCCAATTCCACATTTCTGCTGGTCCAAACTAAAACGATTTTAGTTGCTGCTCGATTTCCCGTCCATAAGCGGTTTTGCAAAAATGTCTGAAAAAAGTGCACCAAGAATCGCCTTCAGCTTGGTAAACTTTGCATGTATAAAACAATCATTCGGCATACCAACCGAATTTCGCTACGCAGGCGCGCGGCTGGTCCCAACAACGTCAACTTACGGTGCGTGCTGAGGTTAGTTTGCAAGAAACAAACCAAGCACTTCTTCAACAACCACTGAAATCTTTGGCCCGGAAACCCATAGCCCACAGCTAGAAGGACAGACACGTTGAAGGCCCAAATTTGACCACATTAGCTCTGACACCCGCGCCGATGGAACATCCCACGCAGACTCGCACATATTCTTTTCCGTGAAAAATTTTGCCAGGGACCGCTTGCATCTGGCAGACATCAACCTGTAAAAATCCTGAAAGTGTTTCCTAAATTGTACAGCGCCAGCTCGTACCAAAAGCTGGATGGAAACGAATGGGCATTGCTAAGCCGCGCACTAAAAACTCAGAAAGCTTAATCCTGAATACCCATTTCATGAAGCAACAAAAAACTGTTCGGATCGGCATAATTGGCCTGGGCAACATCGGCCAGTACCACGCACAATATCTACTGGCGGGCAAAGTTAATGGTGCCGAACTCGTCGCAGTGGCGAACCCGAGCCCCGAAAAACTGGCCAAGTTCGGCAATCTCAAAACTTTCCGCACGGGCGAAGCGCTAATCGGCTCGGGCACAGTTGACGCTGTGATAATCGCTACTCCGCATTATCAGCATGCGCCGCTCGGGATCACTGCACTGCAAGCCGGAGTGCATGTGCTCGTGGAGAAACCGATCGCGGCGCACAAGCGCGATGCTGAACGCCTGATTGCCGCGCATAGGGCACGCCCGGAGCTTGTGTTTGCCGCGATGTTCCAGCTCCGCGTCGAGCCGCGCTACCGAAAAATCCGGCAATTGATCACCGAAGGCCAGCTAGGCCAAATCGTGCGCGTGACCTGGATCAACACAGACTGGTACCGCACTGAAGCGTATTACGCCAGCAGCGCCTGGCGGGCTACGTGGAAAGGCGAAGGCGGCGGTGTGCTTATCAATCAATGCCTACACAACCTCGACATCATCCAGTGGTTGTTAGGGATGCCGAAACGTGTCCGCGGGTTTTGCCAGTTCGGGCGGTTCCACCAAATTGAAGTCGAAGACAACGTGACCGCGTACTTTGAATGGGACAACGGTGCTACTGGCGTGTTCATCAGCTCGACCGGCGAGGCGCCAGGCTCGAACAGGCTCGAACTCGCAGGCACGCGCGGTTTACTCATTCTGGAAAATGACAAGCTTGTGTTCATCAGGAATGAAGAAGACATGATCGAGTTTAGCCGGACCGCAAAGCACGGCTTTACCAAGCCCCCAACCCAACGGTTCGAGATGCCGTGCGAAAAAGCAGACCAACCGCATGCGACGATAACGCAGAACTTCGTAAACGCGATACTCGAGGGCGAACCACTGATCGCCCCCGGCGCCGACGGACTGTACTCGATCGAACTTGCAAACGCCATCGTTTATTCCGCACTAATTGGTCAGACTGTAGAATTACCATTGGATGGCGCCGCATGGGAAAAGCAATTGGCACAGCTTATTGCGGAATCCAAATTGGAGAAGAAAGTTATGCAGGCGGATATGACAGATTTCACAAGTTCGTTCCGCCGCTAGGCACGCAGCGCACCGGCACTACTTGGGAAACCACTCCGCGCGTATGAAATTGATGGGAATCAGTGACGAGGCAGCGCAGTCACTCGAAGGTCAGATAACAGCATTCAAGAGGCTTGGCTGGCGCCACATCGAAATGCGGGAAGTGGAAGTACCCGGATTCACCAAGGCGAACTTTCACGACCTGGACGACCGCGCGTTCGAGCAGGTAGTGGCACGACTAGACCAATCAGGCATCGAGGTTTATTGCCTCGCGTCGGCGATTTTGAACTGGGCCAAAACGATCCACACTCCATTCAGCGTAACGTCGGCCGAAGTCAGACGCGCAATAAACCGCATGCACCGTACAGGCGCCAAATACGTGCGTATCATGAGCTTTAAGCCCGGCGACGACGAGTTCCGCATCCCCAAATTGGTATTTGAGCACGTCCGCGGCGTGACCCAAATGTTCCTAGACGCGGGCATCCAACCGTTGCATGAAAACTGCATGAATTACGGGAGCATGAGTTGGCAGCACGCACTCGAGCTGCTCGACAAATGTCCGGGATTAAAATGGCTGTTCGACACAGGCAACCCTGTGCTTAATCCTGACCGGTCAAAGCCCAAACCTTGGCCCCGCCAAGACCCATGGGAGTTTTGGTGCCACATCCGGGAGTTCACTACGCACATCCATGTCAAAGACGCAGTCTGGAACGCTGCCAAAAACGTAGCTGAATACCGGTGGCCAGGGGAAGGCGCCGGATGTGTTCGCCAGATCTTTCACGACGCACTGGCGCGCGGATACACCGGCGCGTTCAGTATCGAACCGCACATGGCGAACGTTTACCCCCAGCCCGCCACACATCCTATTGATGAAGCCAAAATGCAGGACACCTTCGTTACGTATGGTCGAAAAATTGCGTCCATAATCGCCGAAGCCAAGAAAATGATTGCTGAGTCAAGTGGCGCAGAACACTAGCTTTCAGACAAGAAAAGGCGGTTTGGCGCGCTCCTGCACACACGCAACCACACACGTCACACAAGCCACCGCAGTACCCTTGCCCGCGGGTGCCGAAACCACCGCGAAACTCCTTAAAGTTACGCCACCAACATCATCGCTTCCTTAACCAGCCTTCAGTACTAGTCAACAACTGCGACGCCGTGCCAGCCGTTTCAATTGCAAAAACGCACGCCGGCCCAAGCCTTTCTTAGGGCTTCGCAGATGGGCCACGATGCCAGGCACCCCGGCCGCAACGGACATAACCGACCAGCTAAAGGCCAGCATAATCGCTTCGATCTATTTTCCGCCCCAGCATATGAATAACTGTGCCGCACCACAGTGCCACTCGATCCATGCCGTGGCGGTTCGCTTGTTTACTGCGGACTGTAACCGTATGACCGCAGCAGCTTTACCAAACCAGTTAGGACCAAACTTGTCCGTCAGCGACGTCACAACTGTCAGCACGTTAAAGCCCTGCAATCCTCAAACAATCGGCCCGCCCGCACGGACTCACAGTCATGAAATCGCTCTTGAACACGAAATCTTTGAACCCGCGCCTAGCTGCCAATTCCAGTTCACAAGCTGCGCCCGGACACGCTGCGCTCCAGGGCTTGACCGCAGGGTGCGGGTTCATGGCCACACTATCCGCCCTAGCCGTTCAATCCCAATCGGACGGGTTTCGCATTACCCCTTCCCCGTCGGCCGCCGAAGCCGAATCGGAGAGTACGCCAGCCGCCGCATTTAGAGCCAATGCATCGGCGCGTTTTGCGTGCAGCTATGCCCGGCTAGGCCGTTTCCCGACGCGGTTTGTCCAGAAAATCCAACCAGA
>JANWZY010000107.1 GCA_025061935.1 Verrucomicrobiia bacterium | reverse complement strand
TTTTTGCCCAAATAACGCTCGAACGCGTCGTGGTACGTCTGGCACAGACCCGACTGCACGAGCGCGTGCGCCACATGTGGGCGACCAGGCGAACTGCATTTGCCTGAGCCGAGCACAGCCTCGACGGTAAGCGGGATGCCGAGCCGGTTCAACCGCGCCACAATTTGCCGGACACGCGCTCGGCGCGCCGCCTGGGCGCGCTTCAGCGCAGCGTGAAGCACCTGATTTTGAAGCTCGACATAATACGCCAAGATGTGGACTTCGACACCGTTATGTTCAGTAGTCAGCTCGGTCGCCGGTATGAATTCGATACCCCAACCTGCACAAGCTTCCGCGAACACTTCACAACCATCAATAGTGTCATGATCCGCGAGCGCCAACGCGCGCAACCCCAGTTGCCTGGCGAGCCTCGGTAGCTCAGCGGGGCTGAATGTACCGTCCGAGCAACTCGAGTGCACATGCAAGTCTGCCACGCCGTCACCGGTTCCGCCACCTGTCAAACTTGCAGCCAATGCGGTGGCTCCACTCGAAGCCGTGGAATCCGTTTGCCTCATCTTTTCAGCTCTGGGAAGCTGCGAAATGCTGCTTAGTTACTTGAGCGGCGTACGCGCCGGCCGCATCAGTTCGGCTCTGATCTTGTCGAGAATTCCGTTCACGAACCGCCCGCTGTCCTCGGTCGAATATTTTTTCGCTATTTCAATTGCCTCGTTTATGCTGACCACGGGCGGAATGTCCTCGCGGTGCAGCATTTCGTAGATTGCGAGCCGCAACAGGTTCCTATCAACCGTGGCCATTCTAGGCAAATCCCAATTCTTGGCGTGCTTTTTGATCAGCGCATCAATCTCGCTCATGTGCTCGATTGTGCCTCGAATCAACGCGTCTGCGAAAAGCCGAAGCTCAACATCGCTTCCGCATAATCCGTTTGCCGCGCCCGGTTCAGCCTTTTTTGTTTTCCGCTGGCCAGATTCCGCCAGCTCCGTCAGGTCGGTCTGCCAAAACTCATCTAGCGCGCGGTCGAGGTCCTCGGCCGGATTCAAATCGTGCTGCACCAAAAATTGCATTGCGCGCTCGCGCGCTATGCGCCGCCTGCTCATATTCATCTACGGCAAAATGCACAAGAACCGATCCGTGACAAATGAAATTTTTGACTCAGCGGCCAGCTTTACCGGACAACAGCCTGCACGCAATCTGTGCGAGCTCCACCCTTAACCTGGGCATCGCGCTAACCCAAACGCATTGCCACTCCAATTGGATTGACATTAGCGCGCCGTTTGGCAAGTTCCTGCGAGCCGGAGGCAAGCAATTTTTCGTTCGCGGGTCAGCGCGCGAAAAAATTTGGCCCCGGCGGTAAAGCGATCGGACACGGAATTTTATGGCAAAACTAAAAGGCAATTTGTTGGTGGCACAATCTGGCGGGCCGACGCCTGTAATCAACGCCAGCGTTGCGGGCGTGGTCGAAGAAGCAGCACGGCATAATTGCATCGAACAGATTTATGGCGGCCTGAACGGCATCCTCGGCATTTTGAACGAGGAGCTGGTCAATCTGCGGAAAGAAAAACGCCGCACAATCGAACAGATGAAGTTTGCTCCCGGGGCAGCCCTGGGCACATGCAGATACAAACTTCATTACATAACTGCGGACGCGATTGCAGCGGCCAAAGACCCCGAAAAACGTCAGGCGCTCGAACGCAAACAGAAACAGGGCATGCTCGACATGGACCGGTTGTTCGATGTGTTCAAAGCGCATAACATCCGATATTTCTTGTACATCGGCGGGAACGATTCGCAGGACACGTCACACAAAATCCACACCGAAGCCCAAAAACGCGGTTACGAGCTGCGCGTAATCGGCGTGCCCAAGACAATAGACAACGACCTGCCGTTTACAGACAACTGCCCGGGCTACGGCTCGGTGGTTAAGTACAACGCTACAACCGTAATGGAAGTCGGAATGGACGTGGCAAGCATGGCGACTGACGAAGGCGCGTGCTGCATTATCGAAGTTATGGGACGGTCTGCAGGCTGGATCGCAGCAGGTACCGTACTGGCCAAACGCGGCGACCCAGCGAATCCCCCGCATATCATCCTTTTACCGGAACTGTTGTTCGAACCCGACCCGTTCATTGCAAAGGTCAAGGAAACGATCGCAGCTTACAACTATTGCATCGTCGTGGTCGGCGAAGGAATCAGATGGAAAGTTAAACGTCTGATCAATGGCGTCGAAAAAGAGGTCGAGGAGGAAATCGGCGCCGATCCGAGCCGGCTCGACGCGTTCGGGCACCCGTACCTCATGGGCGCAGGATTGAAACTGAAAGAAATAGTCGAGGAAAGGCTCAAGACCAAGACGCGCACCGTGTTGCTCGGTTACGCGCAGCGCGCGGCGTCACATTGCGCCAGCCTTACAGATGTGAAAAATGCTCACGCTTGCGGCGTAGCTGCAGTAAAAGCCGCTGTGGCTGGCAAAAGCGGCTTCATGGTCACCATCGTTCGCAACAAACAGCGCGGGGGCAAGATCAAATGGACCACGGGCCTACATCCGCTCGAACAGGTGGCCAATGTCGAGCACTTGGTGCCGCGCGACTGGATCAGTCCCGACGGGTTCATGCCGAACGAAAAATTTATCGAGTACGTCCGGCCGCTTGTTGAAGGCGAGGTCAAGCTGCCGTTTGTTGACGGACTGCCGCAATATGCGGTCTTGCAAAAAGTCCGCGTTCCCAAGCAGCTTCCGGCTCGCACAGTTCTCAAGACGAAATGAAAGCAAGTCACGCACGCGGCTGCCGGACAGACGCGCAGAACCTTTACAATCTGTTTGTGCGGACTTAAATTTAAACCAACTTGGCCTCGGTGCGGCACGTGGCTGCGCCGGCCAGCCGTTCAAAAAACCAAACAATCGCGACAAAAAAATGAAGGGCAACGAAAAAGTCCTAGAGGCGCTTAACCAGCTATTGGCGGACGAGCTGACCGCAATCAACCAGTACATGGTCCACGCCGAGATGTGCGACAACTGGGCGTACGAAAAACTGCACAAGGCGATCGAAAAACGTGCAATTGATGAAATGCACCACGCCGAATGGCTTATAAGCAGGATCCTGTTCCTGGAAGGCACCCCTATAGTAAGCAAGCTCAATCCCATGAAGATCGGCAAGACGGTGCCTGAAATAATTTCAAACGACCGCGAAGCCGAGTTATACGCCGTGCGCGCGTACAACCAAGCGATAAACTTGGCGCGCGAAGTCGGCGACCAGGGCACCGCAGACCTGCTGGTTGACATACTGAAAATGGAGGAGGGCCACATCGACTGGGCCGAAGCGCAGCTCGATCAGATCGAGCAGATGGGGCTGGGCAACTATCTGGCCGGGCAAAGGAAAGTCCCGACGGAAGAATAGCGGCTCCGGCTTCAGTGCATTGGTGCAGTTGAACGGCCCGGCTCGCCGACGGCGGAATTGTTGGGCCAACGACCCAGTCTGGGCCGGGGTGGGCGGCAGGAAGTAAAAGGTGTGTTTTGTTCTTAATCGCGCTCGTTATCGGTGCTGGTGTTCCAGCCGGGGCCACGTGCGTGTTTAATTCGTATTGGCTGTTTCAACATTTCTCGCACGCAGCTAGAGCTTTCGGAGCTGCTCGTCCGTATGGTTTGCCACCCGTTTAATAAACCGGGGCAAGCTGCCGTTGAATGGCTTTAAGGCATCCGGTCTAGAAATCTACCCCGGGCACGTAGTACGAATATGTCATCTCGCCAGGGTTGAACCGTGCGTAAGACTTGATGTGCAAATCCCCAAAAAGCACGTTCAGCCGCTCGTTGTGTACCGGCGGCGGCATCCGCTGCCGGGCGAACAGCGTGTCGTGGACATAATTGACGGGATTCGCGTCCCAAGCCTCGAACGGGTAGTTGGCGTCGCCGGACAAGATATACATCGAGGGTAGCCGAATCGCGCCCAGATTCACACTTGCAGGTTTGAAGTTCGCGTAAATGTACGGTGCACGCGCGCCCATGAAAAAGTTGATCCGCGACTGATTGTACTTCGCGCTCATGGATGGGCATGCCAACACGTTCGTGTTTTCGTAATACGCGACCAGCGGCCTCGTCCACGGCTCAGTTTGCATATTCGTCCAGGCGACGGGGCCCAAGGGTGCTATTGGCAACCGCTCGTTATAATCATCGGCATACATGGTCATGGCAAGGCCGAGCTGTCTGAGGTTACTCAGGCACTGGATTGCTTTGCCCTTCTCCTTGGCCTTGCCCGCAGCGGGCAACAAGAGGCTCGCCAAAATGCTTATGATGGCTATCACCACCAGCAGCTCGATCAGCGTGAAACCCGCACACAACCCCGACAACACTTGCTGCCACGGGGTGGCACCAGCCGGAATGGCTTCCCGGTGGGCCGTCAGGGGCGCACCGGCCGGCGCATTTTCAAAGTTTGATGTTTGACAGGTCACGGTGCTTGTAGCGGTACCGATACGCCGTGAACACGTCTGCAATCGGCTGCGTAAACAAAGGTTTGCCAGGGAATCCGGCTTTCAGAGTTGGTTTTCCGTTCTGCCACAAGATCACCGGCGAAGGCCATCCGCCTGCGCCCTCGGACACGGCCACCGAAGCACGACCCGACCGCGCTTGGGCGCCTTCCTCTTGTTCCAACTCAAACATCATGCACAAAAGCAGGAATACCTTGCCCTGCTCGACAGCAAGCTGCTCAGGCCGTGTCGCAAATCGGTTCAAATGCGATGTCAACGCGGTCTCTACGAACTCCGGGCGCGACTTTTGAAACACACGAGCTGCACTAATCAACCGTTTCCAAGCACTTGCGGTGTACTCTGGCGCTGCCGGCCAAGCCTCGATCTTCGCAAGCGCCCGGCTCAGACGCCAATTCGCATACACGGGACCGAGAAGCCTCAACGCCAAACTGCCCGCCCACAGCGCAGCCACAAGCGCCAATACGCAAACAACTGCCTTACGGAGACTTGGCATTGCTATTCCATTACGAGTATCTGCTACCACACCCGCAATTGCAAGCACGCGGACGCGAACCGTAAAATCACGCGGCACCGCTGCCCAGGTTCGCGTTCAATCGGAGACCCCAATTCAACACCCGAAAGGCCCCAACCCCGAACGAGTGCATTCCCAATCAATGCACCACAAGCAGGCATGACTCCAGCCAGATTGGTTTCGAGTTGGAGACCTACTCCAAGCGCAAATTGCCAGAAAACGCTGGGCGAGATACTCCCTACCCGTTTTCTCAGAACCGGGCCACGTAACGCGAATCTCCGCCAAAGCCAACCATAAAACCCGATACAAATGCCCCCAAGATATTCCGCTCTTCGAGCTGCGTCCGCAGCTAACAGCGCGCGAAACCTGTCAAATCGGGTGTGCAGTATTAAATCACCAGTACAGTGGTGGGCTAAAGTACGGTGCCGATCCCAAACCACCGCCTGGAGCTTGAATCATCCGGAATAGCCCGTGAGACTCAAAACGCGCGTACGCGCCAGAACCGTGTACCGGATGGCACGGGCAAACTGACCGTTTGAGGATCGTTGGTCAATACAAGCGTCGTGTTTGTAGTCCAAACGGGGGTCGTTAGGGATGGAGTTTCCAAGATTTGATGTACGCGCCCGACATCGCCACTTATGCGCAAAATCAAATTCGTGGGGCCCAATATTAGTTGCAGCACGGGCGCCCGCGGCAGTCCAATTGCTGGATCGTCGCTAAAATCTGGGACCCCATCTCCGTCACTATCGTTCGCATCGTCAATCGCAAATAGCCACAACCAGTAATCAGCAGCCGCCGGTGTCAGGGGATCGCCATCTGCAAGCGCTACGTACCCATAGTAGTTTGTGGGCCAAGCCGGCCGGCGATAGAAAAGCGCGTTCAAGTGCGCGAACTGTTCCCCCTGCGCATTTGTGACTGTGCCGGATTGCAACTCGAGCCGATCAAACCTGTCCGGAGCGACCTTTTTAAACGAAACTGGGCCGCTCAGCCTGTTATTGGTGGCGCCAACCTGTGTTAGCGTAATCACCCCAGAAACCACATTTGACCCGGCCACAAACGCGACCGCGCCCGTAAACTCCAGCAGATAGAACGGGTGTGTAAACGCCCCGCCCCTATCGAAATTAAGAACACACTCGCCCACGACCGAACCTGCTGGACGCATCCAAGTAGCAGTGAGAGCGATATAGTTCGTCTCGCCTGCATAGCGCCACATGCCTGTGCTCACGCCGGACACCGGACATGCAACTTCGAAAAAGTCGTCGTACCCGTTGTTGTTCGCGTCAGTGAACGCCGGCGTGTCAAGGAAAAGCACACCGCGCTTGACCGTACCGCTCAACTGATCGAACAGTTCGAACCTGCTCCAGTGCGTGCATGGGCCGTAAATCGGCGCAAGCTCACCGTTGATCCCCGCTGGAAGCGTCGTTAGTTCGAGCTTTTCCAACCCGGTCTCGCCCGTCCCGTACCCGAAACGCAACGACAAGCAGTGCATCCGCGCGCGGGCGATCTGCTCAGCATGCACCTCACCCGGCCAAAACCCTAAGATTGAAACCAAAGCTACCCAAACAGCCTTGATGTCAACTAACGTGATCGACTTCATTTTCGGATCGCCACAGGCATGATCCCCGAAGCGCTCTCACCAATCAAACAAAAACCTGGCATTCGGAACGACCCGTATTTACGCGAAATCGCAAAAACGCTGGTTATGACTTCTAACACGGGCTTGCCAAAGAACGCCAAAAACCAGCAGCGGCCAGACCAACAATTCCCCGGCAAACCTACTCGCCAACCTATCGCGAGCTTTTAAGCCGAGATGGAACCACAATATCCAATGCGTCCACCTACACCAGCGGAAAAGGCGGCACACACTTAAAGCTGGTCCCAAAAACGGCAAAAACAGCCCTGCATAAGGCCAATTGCGAATCGCGGAATCCTCAAGCCACCGAGGCTTTGTGCCCAAGTTACCGGGTACACTTGCCTATCAGCACAAAATCAAGTTCCTTTGCGTCATAATCCTTGGAACTGCCGGTTGCGCAGGTTAAAAACGCTGTAATGTGCGTACCCGGCCTGCTTTGCCGCGCGTACGGCCATGGAGAAATCGAGTCCGACTTCCTCGGGCTTGTGCGCGTCCGAGCCGAAGGCTATCGCCACACCTGCATTGCATGCCAGTCTGAGGAACTGCTCGCCCGGGTAAAGCTCGCGGCAATCTTTGCGCAGCCCGGCTGTGTTTATCTCGATGGCACAGTTGTGTTTCCGCGCGGCCTCTAGGAACCGCCTGTACAACTGTGAGCAGTCGCGGTCCGGCCTGAACCCAAATTTTTTGGGCAAGTCGGCGTGTCCGATAATGTCGAACAGACCGGTCCCGGCCGCGCGCGTAAGCCTGTCGAAGTACTCAGCCCATACCTCGAACACATCATGCTTCTCCCAAAGCGCGAGCTGTTTCGGGTCATCAATGGCCCAGTGTTCGTCCAGGTAGTGTACAGACCCGATCAGATAATCCCACCGCGCGCGCGCGACCAGCTCGCGCAGCCAATCCTCGATGCCGGGAATGTAATCCATTTCAAGCCCGAGTCGGACGGTTAGCTCGGGAAAATCTTTTTGGGCCTTGCGAACCGCCTCGATGTAAAGATCGAGCTGGTCGGCGCGCATGTGCCAATCGTCGAAATCGTCCGTGGGCATGGGCGCGTGCTCGGCGAACCCGATCTCGGCCAGACCAAGCTCGATCGCGCGCCGGGCGTAATCGCTCGGCTCGCCAATGGCATGCCGGCACAACGCAGTGTGTAGGTGGTAGTCGGGCGGCAACGGCATGCGGAAAGTTAGCGCAGCGCAAACCCAAGTCAAAATTGAAACCCTGCACGCCGAATTGAAAAACCGTTAATCTTTAGCATGCGCACGCAAACGAAGACAGCGCGACCAGCTCTAAGTGCGCAAGCTTTTGCTCAAACCGGAAGCCATTTTCTTGAAATGCGCGATATAGCCTCGGCGCCAGGGCAATACTCATGGAACCACCATGCCCCTGCACGCTGACTAGCGCATGCGTGCAAGCCCTTCGACAGGCGCGTAGTTATCAGTTAGTACAGGGCATGCAGCAAGGTTGGGAGGCGCGTCAGTCCGACACGCCTCGACACGGCTCAAGAACCAGCTCGGCGCGTGCGGCCGCGTCTTCACAAACAATTCGGCGCGACGCCGAAGCTCAGCCAAACTCAGCTTTTCGGCAGATTTGGTACCTATCAGCACTACGTTCATAGTGCTCGATGCCGGGAAAAGATAGACCTGCGGAAATACGGCTTTCATCGTCTTGTAAATGCTGCCAATCAGTTGACGGTACGGGCCTTGGAACGTGCCAGCGACGTTGTACGCGAGCACGCCGTTGGTACCGAGCCGGGCTGCAGCGAGCGCAAAGAATTCTTTAGTTGCTAGGTGGGCGGGTATAGCTAGACCGTACCTGCTCGCCACGTATGCGTCCACAATGATCAAGTCGTACATAGCCTCGGCACGGCGTAGGAACACGCGCCCGTCCTCGATGTGCACGCGTTGGCGCTGGGATTGCTTGAAATTAAAGAATTCGGTTGCCACACGGAGCACAACAGCGTCTATCTCGACTGTCTCGATGTTAACCTCAGGATAGAACCGCTCGAATGCGCGTTGGACACTACCGCCCCCAAGCCCAATCATCAAAACGTTTGTGAGTTTGTCGTTCCACAGCCACGGCATGTGAAAATACTCCGTGTACTCGAAGTGCCCAGCAGTTGGATCGCGCAGCGACACGCGCGTCTGTTGTGTATCGTCGAAAAACAGGATCCGTTCGTCGCCCTGGTCAACCACACGGATGTGATGATAGACAGTTGTGACCTCGAAGACCGTCCGCGCCTGAACCGCGCTTGCGACTGCTACAAGTACAACTGCAGGTGCGCACAGAAGATTCTTAACCGAGCTTTTCATGACTCGGGCACCGGCCTTTTGCAGCCAGCTTCGCCATCACGAAAATACGGGTCAAGCAAAATACAAGCGATACCAAGCACGGCTGTGAGCAGCCCTGTGGCGCGAAAAATTCCGCTCAATGTCAGATGCTCGATAAGCACATACCCGGAGACGAACACGCCAGCGATACTGCCCACGGTGCTCGCGGCTATGATCCAGCCACTCACACGGCCGACGTGCCCCAACGCACTCGTGCTTACCCTGATCATGTATGGCGACAGCGTCGCAAGCGCGAAGCACGGCACAAGGAAGATCAGACCGCTGCCCAATGCAGGATCGAGCTTTTGCCACACTGCGGGAATGGGTTCACCGACCCGGT
>JANWZY010000106.1 GCA_025061935.1 Verrucomicrobiia bacterium | reverse complement strand
AGCTTTGTTTGAAACCCAAACAAACGCAATAACTTTTCCCACATTGAAGTTGAACCTGCCGGCTATCAAATGAATCGGAATTACTGCCCGCCCTGCCCCGGTCTAGCGGTTCCGTCTGCCGATACGCGGACGAGCGTACCGTATTTTGTGAACAGTTTGCCCTCTGCAAAATGTTCCCGAACAAATCTTTTCAAAGCCGCTGTTTCGGCAGTCAACAGGATCGCTTCCCCCTCTTTCCGGTGAGCGATCGCACCAGGGTTTTCACTAAGAACTTTCAAAACCCATTCGAAATCCATTAGCGCGATTTCGATGTCCGGCTCGACCCGTTTCTCATGCAAGAGCAAATACCCCGGAAACATTGCAGCCGAAACAAGCTCGGCTTGGTTCGTAGCGAATTCGCACGCGGCCGGGATGAGGTCAAAAAAAATACTCCTGACCTAGCTTAAACAAATGCGCTTTGAATACGCCTCGTTTTTGGCCCACATCTTCAGTAACGCTCAACGTGTAAGAGTTGGTACTGGAGCTTACAAATTCCCAAGTATCGGGCGCATTAGTATCGCTGCGCTTTTGCCACTTGCCCAGCAGGCACGGCTCATAAACCAAGTCTTGCTCAGTGTAAAAAGGGTTAACTGACGGAATGCAAGAAGTCAGGAGACAAACAAGAGCGAATATTCCAATGAAGGGGGGGCTATTTTAATTTTCTTGTATTGCAATTTACCTTCCCCCGCTTGGCCGCTAACCAATGTCGCAACGCATGGGTCTAACCGGTACAGTCCAAGCCTAATTGCCCAGGAACGCGGACGCGTTGGGTGCGTTACATCTCCCTGCCCTCCACGAACCCGGCCAATTCACGCAGGCGCGCAGGATGACGCATTTTGCGCAATGCCTTCGCCTCGATTTGGCGAATCCGCTCGCGCGTCACCTGAAATTGCTTCCCAACTTCTTCAAGCGTGCGCGCGTAGCCGTCTCCCAACCCAAACCTGAGCTCAAGTACTTTGCGTTCGCGTTCGTTTAGTACCGAAAGCACGTGGTTGAGTTTTTCACGCAATAGATTGAAACCGGTCATTTCGGACGGGTTCTCGGATTTTTTGTCTTCGATTAGGTCGAAGAAGTTCGTTTCCGCGCCGTCGGTTACCGGCGATTGCAGCGAGATCGGCTGCTGCGCCATCCGCAAGACAAGCTTCACCCGCTCGACCGGCATATCGAGCTCGTCAGCAATTTCTTCGGGTGTCGGGTCACGCCCAAATTCCTGATAAAGTTCGCGCTGCGCACGCGTGACCTGGTTTATTACCTCGATCATGTGCACCGGAATGCGTATGGTGCGTGACTGTTCGGCGATGGCGCGCGTGATGGCCTGCCTGATCCACCATGTGGCGTAGGTCGAAAACTTAAACCCGCGCCGGTACTCGAATTTCTCGACTGCGCGCATCAGCGCAATATTGCCCTCCTGGATGAGATCCAGGAACGGCAATCCACGGTTCGTGTACTGCTTTGCTATCGAGATTACAAGCCGCAAGTTTGCTTCCACCATCTCGTTACGCGCCTTCAGCGCCTTGGCCGCCGCATCCTTAAGCTGCTCAAACTGCTTCTGGAAAAGCTGCCGCGGCATGCGGACCAACTTCTCCAAGGCAGCTATTTGTGCTTGTTCGGCCAGCAGCGTCTCGGGCGCTGCGGATGGGCTGCGTTCGGCCTGCGCGCATTCGAGCCTGCGCAGGCTCTCATTGAACCGGTCATATATGTTCGCCGCCACCACCGCCATCCGCTCGATCACAGCATGGCGATAGTTAAACTTTTCCAGGAGACCGGACATTTTCCTACTGAGCGTGTGGAACTCCCCCTCTAACTGCGCGCGGGCTGAGGGTTCCTGGAGCCGACCCAACTTCTCGTATATTTCGTCCAATCGGTTATCCAGTTCGGTAACTTTCTTAATCAGTCCAGGTAGGCGCCCCAAATAGCTTTTCCGGTCTTTTACAATCGAATCTATGACCACGCGGTCGAACCGCTCCTTTGGCGGATCCGCCAACAGCTTCTCAGCCAGCGCGACGTGTTCCTTCGCAGTGAACCCGAAACGGTACATGATCTGCCGGAATTCGGTCTCTGCGCGTTCGATGCGTTTAGATATCTCGACCTCTTGTTCGCGCGTCAGCAGCGGCACGCTACCCATCTGTTTCAAATACTGCCGTACCGGGTCGTCCAAATGATCCAGCCGTTCGCGCTCATCAATATCCGGGTCCGGGCGATAAATGTCGTCGAGTTCAGTCGACCCCACTATCTTGACGTCCAGTGCCCGCAACTGTTCGTAAATTTTTTCCAAGCAGTCCCGGTTTTGGTCTTTGGGTAGCGCTTCCTCGATATCGTTGTGCGTGAGGTAGCCTTGCTGACGCGCCAACCGGATCAATTGTTTAACCGTTTCGGGAAAAACTGCGCCCGTTGCTGAATCGCCCTGCGTAACCGTCTGTTGTGCACCGCGTTTTGTGCGCTTGGACCGAGGGGGTTCATGATTCGTGCGAAGTGCCCCTGCAGACTCGGCCGGGTAGGTTTGGCTGGACTGGACCGCAGTTTTTTTATTTTGGGGACGCCTCTTTGACGTTGCCTCGCGCATACTTCGCTTCTCGGCCGTTGGACGTTGCTCCTCGTTGCCGGACCAATCCAGGGCAACAACGCCGCGCAGTATGCGATGTGGTTCTGTGCCGGTCAAGCCGTATGCGCAAACTTTTTTTGCCGAGTACGCATCCGTATTTTTGCCTACACGCGCCTTGACTCGAACTGCGCTAAATTTAACATCCTGCGAAAAACGAGCACGTTAACCTACAACCCGTATAACCATGGCCACACTAAAGAAGAAGATTGAACAGGCATACCAATTGGCGAAAGAACGTTACGCCGCAATCGGTGTTGATACAGACAAAGCCCTTAAGACGCTAGCCGGCATTTCAATCTCGATCCACTGTTGGCAAGGCGACGACGTCGGCGGATTTGAAAATCTAGGCCAGGAACTGGGCGGCGGCTTGGCTGTAACCGGGAACTACCCTGGGAAAGCGCGGACTCCGGACGAATTACGCATGGATTTCCAGAAAGCGCTGTCGCTAATCCCGGGCACCCATAGGTTCAACATCCACGCCTGTTATGCGGAAATGAGCGGCAAAAAGGTTGACCGCAACGAGCTGAGCGTCGAACAGTTCAAAAACTGGATCGCTTGGGCCAAACAGCTCGGCATCGCGCTGGACTTTAACCAGACGTACTTTTCGCATCCAAAAGCTGCGGATGGGTTGACCCTGTCTCACCCGGACAAGGCGATACGCAAGTTTTGGATCGAGCACGGCATCCGCTGCCGCGAGATCGGCGCCGAATTCGGTAAAGCGCTAGGCAAAACCTGTCTTACGAACCTGTGGATACCGGATGGGATGAAAGACACGCCCGCTGACCGGCGCGGCCCCCGCGAGCGGTTGCTCGAATCGCTGGACGAAATCTTCAAGAAGAAAATTGACAAGCGGTATAATGTGGATTCCGTCGAGGGCAAACTGTTCGGCATCGGCTCCGAAAGCTACGTGGTCGGGTCGCACGAGTTTTACCTGGGCTACGCAGTTAGCCGGCAGATTTTGCTCACGCTTGACGCTGGGCATTTCCATCCAACGGAGACAATTGCTGACAAGATTTCTGCGTGCTTGATGTACCTGCCCGAAATCGCGCTGCACGTGAGCAGGGGTATTCGATGGGACAGCGACCACGTTGTAACGCTCACGGACGATCTGCAAGCAATTGCGCAGGAAATCGTGTGGAACGGGTATCTCGGCAGGGTCAGAATTGGCCTGGATTATTTCGACGCAAGCATCAACCGCGTCGCAGCCTGGGTCATTGGCACGCGCAACATGATCAAGGCTTTATTGCTAGCGCTGGTTGCACCGATTGAAAAGCTCAGGGAGGCGGAAGCAAACGGCGATTTCACTGCACGCCTAGCATTAATGGAAGAGGCGAAGACGCTCCCGTTCGGCGCGGTCTGGGACTATTACTGCGAAACGATGGGCGTTCCAGTCGGGGACGCTTGGCTCGCTGAAGTCAAAAGGTACGAGAAAGACGTGCTATCGAAGCGTAAGTAAAACGTAATTCAACCAGGAAACACTCGTATGGAACCGACTCAAGCGGTCGAGCAGGTTACCGTCGCCGTACAAGCGGCAACTGGTGCGGCTGCACCCGCAGCCAATCCCGCACTTGGGATATTAATTTTCGCGCTGGGCGGCCTCGCAGGTGCCGTTTTTTACCTTCCATTCAAAAGGGTAAAAAACTGGGCGTGGGAAAGCTATTGGCTCATCTACGCAGTGTTTGGCCTGGTGGTGGTGCCGTGGATTCTTGCCTTTGCTACCTCGCCCAACGTGCTGACGGTACTTAGCAAATCCCCGGGCAGGACTATTGCGTATTGCTTCGCCTGCGGTGCTGCCTGGGGCGTAGGCGGACTCACGTGGGGATTGATGATCCGTTACCTCGGCGTGGGCTTGGGCCTGGCCATCGGTTGCGGGTTATGTTCCGCGGCAGGAACGATTATCCCCCCGATACTCAAAGGTCAGTTCGACACACTGTTCCAGACGCCGGCCGGCCAGGTCTCGCTCCTGGCTGCGCTGGTGTCGCTGGCTGGCATCGTGCTGGTTGGCATGGCCGGTATGTCGAAGGAACGAGAATTGCCAGAGGAGATTAAGAAGAAAGCCGTAGCCGAGTTTAACTTCAAAAAGGGTATAACCGTGGCCATCTTTTCGGGCTTGATGAGCTCGGCAATGAGTTTCGGGCTCCAAGGCGGGGGCGCAATCGAGCAACTGGCACTCACGACGGCCCCCATTACTTCGAACACATGGAAAGGCATGCCTGTGCTCGTGGTCGTGCTGCTCGGTGGGTTCGTTGTAAACGGCGCCTGGTGCCTATACCTGAACGTGAAGAACAAGTCACTGGCCGATTACACTAAAAAGGACGCGCCGATTTTGGCAAACATAGGTTTTGCCGGGCTGGCCGGTGCGATTTGGTGCTCGCAGTTTATCTGCTTCAAGACCGGCGAACCTAAAATGGGCGCTATTGCATACATCGGTTGGGCAGTATTGATGGCCAGCGCGATCCTGTTCAGTACGCTGCTCGGCATTCTGCTCGGGGAGTGGCGCAGCACCAGTGCGCGCACCCGTACGAGACTTGCTGCGGGCCTAGCGCTTTTAATCGTTTCGGCTGTGATCGCGGGCTACAGCGGTAAGTTGGCCCAACAGAAACCCGCCCAAAATGCTGCTGCAACGATTCCTGCTGGTATCCACTCGACTGAAGCTGCGCATGGCTAAGCTCAGTCATGCCCGGACACCTAACAGTGTGTTTTCTCGGCAAATTTTAGCATCGCGAGCACCGGCCTTGTGAACAGTGCTGGCGCAGACAGAAATCCTTGCGCATACAAATGGCAGGAGCTGACCAACGCGATCCGGTTCAGGAATACGAGCGCGAGCCAGTACCCGAGCGCGCGTTGCTGGGCCTAAAAAGCTATGTGGGCCAGTTCGCAGGCGAGCACGTAGCGGGCACTGAAATCATGATCGGGCCGTTGTTCTTGGCGGCTGGAGTCAGCGCGTTCGATTTCATCGGGGGGCTGCTTGTCGGGAACTTGCTTGCGGTATTGAGCTGGACGTTTTTCACCGCGCCGATTGCAACGCGCGCCCGGCTCACCATGTATTACCAACTGGAAAAAATCTGCGGACGCAAGCTTGTCAGCGCCTACAACTTCGTAAATGGCACGATGTTCACCGTGCTTGCTGGCGCGATGATCACCGTGTCCGCAACTGCGTGGGGTGTGTTCTTCAAGTTTTCCATGCCCGAGTTAACTGACACTCTGCCCACCAGCGTCGGCTGGGTCGTAGCCGTGCTGGTAACCGGCGTGCTGTTTTCTGTGGTGGCCGCGTATGGTTACAAGTTTGTTGCACGGTTCGCAAATTTCGCTGCGCCGTGGCTTGTGCTGATGTTCCTCGCATTCGGCATAATTGGCTTACGTGAGATGGGCCTGACGCGGCTGGGTGATTTCTGGCACGTCGCATCTAACGAAATTTGGAAAGGGGGCGAGCCGTTGGCTGGCCGGGTTAAATTCACCTTTTGGCATGTAGTGTTTTTCGCGTGGTTTTGCAACATGGCGTGGCATATCGGCATGGCGGACCTCTCAATTCTACGGTTCGCCAAAAAACCTTGGTACGCGCTCAGTTCAGCCGCAGGAATGTATCTCGGTCATTTTATGGCCTGGATCGCCGCCTCGATTTTGTACGCAGTGCAGCTCAAGCACGACCCGTCGAACACGGCCGTCTTGCCCGGGCCGCTTGCGTACCGCGCGTGCGGCCTTGCAGGCCTGTTGTGCGTTGTAATAGCCGGGTGGACGACCGCGAACCCTACCCTTTACCGCGCCGGGCTAGCCTTCCAATCACTGCATCCGGCATGGTCGCGATTCAAGGTCACACTTGTGATTGGGTTAATTGCGAGCCTGACGGCGATTTTCCCGATCGTGACCATGCGGCTGTTGGACTTCGTAGCGCTCTGGGGCATGATACTCATGCCAATGGGGGCGGTCATCTTCGTTGACTTTTGGGTTTTGCCACGGCTCGGCCTGCGCAGCAATTTCGCTGAAGCGACCGGCCGGTCAATTAACTGGGCAGCAGGCGCTGCGTGGCTGGCTAGCATAGCAGTAGGCACATGGCTGGTGCTGCGCGGCGGCGTGCAGATTTATTTCGTGAGTTTACCCTGTTGGTTCGTTACAGTCCTGGTGTACATCGGCCTGAGCGCCATTATTCAAGGGCGCTGGTTCCGGACGCAAACATCACCCGAATTAAACAAATGAAACGCATTGCACAGGCTCTCTCTGCCATTGCGTTAATTGGAACAATCGGGCCGCCGGTTCTGTTTTTTGCGGATAGGCTTGATTTGGGGACAGCACAGCAGTGGATGCTTGCTGCCACGGTGCTGTGGTTCGTCACGGCGCCGATTTGGATGGAACACAAAACAACCTAACTTTAAACTCCGCCCCGTGATCAGGAACGCATTCATCATGAAGCTCAAGCCCGGCTGCGTGGATGAATACAAGCGCCGCCATGACAATATCTGGCCCGAATTGGCCGCAGAGTTGCGCGCAGCGGGCATATCCGACTACTCGATTTTCTTGGACGAGCACACGCTGACATTATTCGCCGTGCAAAAGTTAACTGAAAACAACACAGCGGCCCGGTTACCTGCCTCCCCGATTATGCGCAAGTGGTGGGAATACATGGCCCCACTGATGGAGACAAATCCGGACAATTCACCAGTGACACGCCCACTGAAGGAAGTTTTTCACCTGGATTAAGACCATTGGCCGTAAGTCAACAACAGACCAAGACCGTATGAAAGCAAAAGTCTATCTCGGGATCGATCTGGGTGCCGAAAGCGGTCGTGTGATCGCAGGCGTTTGGGACGGCAAAAAGATCAAGCTCGAAGAACTGCACAGGTTCGCAAACGGGCCGGTCTATATTGCCGACTCGATGCGTTGGGACGTGCTCAAGCTGTGGTCCGAAATCCAGACCGGGCTGAGTGCGGCCGCAAAAAGGTTTGGCAGTGCTGTGGTCTCGGTCGGCACCGATACCTGGGGCGTGGACTTTGTGCTCCTGAGCAAGCACGACGAAATATTAGGGCTCCCGTATCATTACCGGGATAGCCGCACACGCGGCGCGCTTGAGCGCGCATTCAAAAAAGTGCCACGCGCGGAAATTTTTGCGCAGACCGGTATCCAATTCATGGAACTGAATTCGCTTTACCAACTGATCGCGTTGTACGAGCACGCGCCAGAACTGCTTGAAACAGCAGATTGCCTGTTGTTCATGCCCGACTTTTTCCACTGGTGCCTATGCGGCTCGCGCGCCGCCGAGTTCACAATTGCCTCGACATCGCAGTTTTTGCATCCGACAAGGCGCAACTGGTCATACGCATTGCTCAAGAAATTCCGGTTGCCAACCCATTTCTTGCCCAAGCTCGTACCGCCAGGCACCGAATTGGGCGCGCTACGCGAGTCTGTCGCAAGCCAAACCGGCCTCAAAGGCGCGAAAGTTATTGCGCCACCGTCGCATGACACCGCAGCGGCGGTTGCAGGCGTACCGACAACGAATACGGGAAAGACAAATTGGGCGTACCTAAGCTCGGGTACCTGGTCGCTAATGGGCGTCGAGGCGCCAAAGGCAAATTTGTCCAAGCGCGCGCTCGAACTTAATTTCACAAACGAAGGCGGGGTCAACCACACGTATCGGCTTCTAAAAAACATTATGGGCCTTTGGCTCGTCCAGCAATGCCGGCGCGCATTCGATGTGCGTGGTGCCAAGTACGACTACGCGCAGCTCGTCCGGCTAGCGGCCAAAGCCCCGGCACTGCGCTCATTGGTAAATCCGGACGATCCGTCATTTTTCAATCCCCCCGACATGCCGGCTGCCATCCAGGCGTTCTGCCGTAAAACCGGCCAACCAGTGCCCCAAACCGAAGGCGAACTTGTGCGCTGCGCGCTTGAAAGTCTCGCGCTCAAGTATCGAATGGTGCTGCTCTACCTACAGGAGCTAACTGGCAACAGGATCGACGTAATCCACATTGTGGGCGGCGGTTCACAAAACGACTTGCTAAACCAGTTTGCCGCGACTGCGTGCGAGCGGCCCGTGTTAGCCGGCCCTGTCGAGGCCACAGCGCTCGGTAACGTACTGGTTCAGGCAATGGCTTCGGGCGAGATCGGCTCCCTGGCGGAGCTGCGCCAAGTAGTCCGAAAATCGTTCGATGTCCGCGAGTTCGAGCCTGAGCAAAAATTGATCCCGACATGGCGCGCGGCATACGAACGGTTTGTCAAGATTTGCGCACCAGCGGGCTAGGCCGCCCTTGGCATCAACGGGTTGTGCCGGTGCCAACCTCTGGCCGTGCTGCGCGATTGGACGGATCCGCACAGTTCTGATAAGTTGCCGCCGGTGCGAACACTCGGACTAGCCAGACTCGGCATCGTCGGCCTCCTAGTCCTTTTGAGCGGATGCAGTCGGATTGTCCAGATTCCACGCGTCTCCGGCACCATCGAGACCGATGAAGCACGTCTGGCATCACGGTACGGTGGCCGGGTTGAGAAAATTCTAGCGGATGAGGGGCAGTGGCTAACCAATGGCCAGGTAATTGTCGAGCTAGATGCGGCCGAGCTGCGTGCGCGGCGCGACCGCGCTGCAGCGGTACTGGCTGAACTAGAGGCCGGCCCGCGCGCGGAAGAGATCGCAGTGGCAAGGGCCGAATGGGAAGCGCAACTTGCGCAGCTCGAGTTCGCACGCGCAGAGGCCCGGCGCGCCTCGGAGCTGTTC
>JANWZY010000105.1 GCA_025061935.1 Verrucomicrobiia bacterium | reverse complement strand
GCCGTGGCGCTTACAGGCAACCATACCCACAAATCGCGAACCAGTCAGCCTAAAGGCTGTACAACAAACGGTGCGCGGATTCCGTGGGTGCAGTCAGAGTCTGGCTCAATTGATAGCGCAGAGCATGGCGCTGGCCGGGTCGAGTTTGGGAGTTACTAACGCAGCGTGCCCGAGGTAACGGGCAGACCGCCCTGCCAACTTGTGGTTTACTCGGTGTCCGGCCGGATGCGTGGTGGCGGGGCTTTGACGAAGCTGGTTTCGCGTAGGTAAATGGGCTCAAGTTTTTCGCCAGGGACAAATTCGGCCTGAGCCGCTGCGAGGCGCGCGATCCAGGCTGCGCTTGGGTAAACCGCGCGCGCGTTGGTGATGTAGGCGTGGGCGTCCGGGCCGATCAAGACTCGGCCAGCTTCGGCCAGTCGGTTCACTTCCTCGGCGCTTGCGAGCCTGAGCGGCTCGGTTTCGGTCGCGCCAGCCTCATCGAGTTCGTATCCGGCCAGGTAAAACTCGTTCCGTTGCGCGTCAACGATGACCGAGCAGCGGCCCCTGAGTCCGGAATCCCACGCGTTGGCAGCGGTCGCCAGTACACTGCTTACGCCGGTGAGCTTGACCCCTCGGGCAAGTTGCCAGCCTTGCGCGATTGCGATTGCGGCGCGGATACCTGTGTATGAGCCTGGGCCGAGCCCTACTGCGACACATTCGATCTGGTTTCGGTCTAGCTCGGCTTGACGTAGTGCCTCTTCGATCATGCGGAACGGTTGCACCGTGCTAGCGCGGCTCGCATCGATTACTTCTGAAAGCCTGACCGCGCGGTGCAGCTCGGCCAGTCGCGTTGCCCGCGCGGGTGGCGCGTGTGGCTCCAGGACGGCAACTGCGACACTGCGGTGTGATGAAGAAAACTCAAGGGCCAAAATCTTCATACCGGATGCGCCGTTCGGTGTGGCCGACTATCTCGATTTGTACCCACCGCATTGTTAACCGGAACTGGCGCGCTGCTGCGGCTGGGTCGGGGCCGAACCATTTTTCGGGCCACTCGATGGCGGTCACACCGCGCGTATGCAGGTATTCTTCCAGGCCAGCGTCCACTGCTTGCGCGGGCGTGTCCAGCCGGTACAGGTCGATGTGGTAAAGTTCAAGCCTGCCGCCACTGTAAATGTTCAGTAATGTGAAGCTTGGCGAGTGCACCCGGGCCGGTGCATCCAGCCCTGCAGCCAGGCCGCGGACCAGCTCGGTCTTGCCCGCGCCAAGCTCGCCGGACAGCGCGATGACCAGCCCCGGCTGGGCGTCACGTCCCCAGGCGGCGCCCAGCGCGGCTGTCTCCGCTGCGCTATGCGAAATGTATGTAGCCACGTTCGGTAAGTCGGCGCACGCCGTACTTGTCGCGGATCGTTATGCCTTCGCCGGGCACGATCTTGCCAATGCAGCTTAGGCGCAGTTCGGGGAATCGCGTTCTCCACGCATCGAGTAGTCGGACGGCATCGTTTGGTGCGACTGTAAATAGCAGCTCGAAGTCTTCTCCGTCTGTGAGCGCGGCCTGCAAAGGCGTCTTTTGGCAGGCGGACTCGTACCCTGCGTATCGTGCCTCGGCCGTCTCGCGCGCGCGTATTCGCGCTGCGTGGCTGATCGGAATTGCTTCAGCCAGCAGCTCCGCCCCCACTCGGCTCGCATTCAGCACGTGCCGCAGGTCGCTGGCTAACCCGTCACTCAGGTCAATCATGGCATGTATCTTGAAATGCTCGGTCAGCCATTGTGCTTCGACCAAGCGCGGCTCGAATTCGAGATGTTTGCCCGCGATCGAGCCGCCAAGTTCGCCAGTGACAAAAATCGCGTCGCCTGGCTGGGCGCCGGACCGCAAAACACATCTTTCCTTCTGCACCCAACCGATGATCGCGACCGAGACCGCGACCCGGTCCGGGTTGAGCGTGGTCTCGCCCCCAGCGATTGCGACCGCGTAGCGCGCGGCCAGCGCATTGATGCCTGCGTACAGATCGAGCACCCAGCTCGGGTCAAACTTTTTTGGCAATCCGAGAGTGATCAAGGCTGCTGTGGGCGTGCCGGCCATGGCGGCCACGTCGCTGAGGCACCGCGCAAGCGCTTTGTGCCCGACCTTGGCCGGCGGCGCGTCCGGCGTAAAATGCACACCTTCGACCACGGCATCGGTTTTGAACAGTGCGAACCGGTCGGGGAGCCCGAGCTCGAGCACAGCGCAGTCGTCGCCCGGCCCTACAACTACGGACGGGTTCGTGGGCAATCCCTGACAGATGGCTTGGATCAGCTCAAGCTCGGTCATTTAACACATTCCCCATCCCAACTGAAGCAGGCCAAAATTGATCCCGTTGAAGCAACTGTGCGCTACCACGGGCGCAAGCAGCGTGCCTGTCTTTTCATAAAGCAGCGCCAGGCCGACCGCAAGCAGTGTCAGTGGCACGAACGTGTTGAGGTTCATGTGTATCAGTGCAAAAAGCGCTGCGGTGCCCCACAGCGCGAGCCGTTTGTATCCGAGCTGTTTGATCGCCGGGTAGAGAATCCCTCGGAACAGCATTTCTTCGGCAAGTGGCGCGATGATGATGGCAAAAAGACCGAGGTAGATGTGGTCAAATGTGCTCCGGTCAGCCTTGATGAGCTTCACAAGGTGTTGTTCTGGCAGTTGGATTCGGAGCAGCTCCAGCAATTGGCCATACCCGAGTTCCAAGATGAACGCGCCGCATGCCACGGCTGCTCCGAGCGCAATCGCTTTGGGCACGGTCTGTGCGGTCAGCCCGAATGCGTCCGCCAGGCCGAGTCCGTGCTCGCGCACGAACCACCAGGTCAAAAGCAGTGCGGCGCCTTGGAAACTAATGGTGCTGATAACGATGCTCAGGATCGAGTTCGGTTGCGGCAACGTGCCGCCGGCCGCTTGTGCGAACGCGGCCAAGTTCAGCGTCAGAAAAAATGCTGCAAGCAACCATCCGAACCTGGCCGTGCGCGGACTTACCTCTCCACCGCGGAGCGTGAGCACGAGAGTGATAGCGCCTGCGGCAACGGCTGCTGCACTGAGTGCATAGTACAGCGCCGTTCGCGCAGCATCCGCGCGCAGTTCGTGTTCTGCCACACCCGCCACAACGGACCCGACGAAGACGCACACGATCACGCCCATGTACAGGCGCAGCAGCGCGTCGAATCGCCACGGTTTTGGTGCTAGCACGGCTCGAACTTAGCGCGCGCATCGCCAAGTTACGATTCAAAACTTGGTGGTTATGGCCTGTGCGTATGCAGTTTTTGGAGTGGATCGGCCCACGTTAAAACCGGAGGCCAAGGCCAAGAATGTGTTGGGCTGCAGTTTCATGCGGTGGCTCGCTTTTCTTGGACCGTGGTTGGCGCTAATAGCTGCGCACGGCCGACTGTGCGCTCCCAAATGGGGCTGTTTTAAGGGTTAGGTTCAGGTGCTGCGCATAAACAAACCGTGATTACCGGTACCGGGGTTGTGCCAAGTTTTCTTTTGCTTGCGAACCGGGCTTGGGCTAGGTTGGGCAAGTGAACAGACTAAAGAACGAGAAATCCCCGTACCTGCTGCGGCACGCGACGGATCCGGTTGACTGGTTCCCGTGGGGCGCTGAGGCGTTTCAGGCTGCAAAGTCAACGAACCGACCGATTTTTTTGAGCATCGGCTACTCGAGCTGCCACTGGTGCCATGTGATGGAACGCGAATCGTTCTGCGACCCAGCGGTGGCCGCGTTCCTGAACGACAATTTCGTGTGCATAAAGGTTGACCGCGAAGAGCGGCCGGACGTGGACAACGTGTACATGACTTTTCTGCAAGCAGCGACTGGCACCGGCGGCTGGCCGCTGAACGTGTTTCTGACGCCCGAGCGCAAGCCGTTTTTCGGCGGCACATATTTCCCGCCGCACGAGCGCGCGGGCCGGCCCAGTTTCATGCACGTGCTTCAACAAGTAAGCAAGGTCTGGCGCGAGCACAGGTCTGAAGTCGAGGCGTCGGCCGAAGCGATACATGCGCAGCTCGAAGCCGCTGTGGCTGACCTTGCGCCAACGGGCATGATCCTGAGCGATGGGTTGATCAAAAACGCCGCGCGAATGCTTAAACAGGAGTTCGACGCGCGTCACGGCGGGTTCGGCGGGCCGCCGAAGTTCCCGCAGCCGGGTGCGCTCGGGCTCCTGTTGAGGTGCGCGAAACGGTTCAAAGACAACGAAGCACTTAGGATGGTGCTTTTTACCTGCGGCAGAATGGCCGATGGCGCGATCCACGACCAGCTCGGGGGCGGGTTCGCACGGTACACGGTTGACGCGGCCTGGATGGTCCCGCACTTCGAGAAAATGCTCTACGACAATGCGCAGCTTGCGCGCGTGTACCTGGATGCTCACCTGCTGGCTCGCGCGCAGACGGATAGGTTCGCGGACGTGGCGCGCGCCATTCTTGACTACGTACTGCGTGACATGACACACCCTGAGGGCGGGTTTTACTCGGCCGAGGACGCCGAGAGCGAAGGGCATGAGGGTAAGTTTTACTGCTGGACCCGGGCCGAGCTGCGTAAGCTGCTAACTCCTGAAGAGTTCGAAGTGGTCGAGTCCTACTTCGGGATAACGGATGAGGGCAATTTTATCGAACTCGGGCATCCGTCGCCGTTACCTGGCCAAAACGTGCTGGGGGTGCGGCGCCCGCTGGTTGGTCAGCCCGCGGCGGTCGAGTTGCTTGAGTCGGCCAAGCACAAGATGATTGCGGCGCGCGCGCAGCGGCCGCGCCCGGCGCGCGACGACAAGATCCTCACTTCGTGGAACGGGTTGATGTTGGGAGCACTAGCGCACGCCTACAGTGTGCTGGGGGACGAGAAATATCTGGCCGCGGCACTCAGGAACTTGAATTTCATCCGAACGCGGTTATGGGTCCCGGCCCGGGCGCAGGGTGCGGGTTCTCAATTGCCCGATCAGGCTCTACAAACTCCGGGCACGCTATACCATCGGTGGCGCGACGGCGCGCGCGATGATGTGCAGTTGCTCCAGGCCTACGCATTTTTGCTCGACGGCGTCGTCGAGTTATATCAAGCCACGCTCGCGCCGGAGATGCTCGAATTTGCCATCGAATTGGCCAACGCCATGATCGTCAGGTTTTATGATCCCGAAGTTGGCGGGTTCTGGCAAAGCCCGCCAGATGCAGGCGACCTGATTCTGAGGATTAAAGACGCATCTGACACAGCGGAGCCTTCCGGCAATGCAATGGCCGCGCTGGCACTGCTGAAACTCGCAGCGTTAACAGGCAGGGACACGTTCAAGGAACCTGCGGAAGCTACGCTGCGCCTGTTTGCGCCACACATGAATGACGTGCCGCAGGCGGTTCCATACCTGCTCCAAGCGTTGGATTTCTGGCTAGACGAGCCTGTCCGGGTCGTTATTGCAGGTGAGCCTACTGCGCCCAGCACGCGCGCGCTCGTTCGTGCGGCACATTCCGTTTACGGACCGAATACTGTAGTGCTTGGTACCTCCGGTCCGGCGGCGAATCTCGTGCCCGAATCGAACAGGAGCGGCGCCATTGCGGCGTTCGTTTGCACAGCCGAGGGCCTTAGCGCGCCTGCGACCGGGCCGGAGCAGCTCAAGTCGCTCCTGGCTCGAGCCTGATTCGGCTTGCCAAAAGCGCGCGCCTGTAGTTCAATTCCACTGCCGCGAATACTGTTGGGCGGCACACCGGCTGGGTAGCTCAGTTGGTAGAGCAGAGGACTGAAAATCCTTGTGTCGGCGGTTCGATTCCGCCCCCAGCCACCAGTTCCTGGGCGGCTTGATGTATCACGAGCCATCCGGCGCGCGGTTTTTGGGTTAGGTGAAGACGCTGCACACGTATCTGATCCGGCAGGTACTGGCCTCGCTTGCCTTGGCAGTGGTGGTTTTCGGCTTCGTCCTGCTGGTAGGTAACGTCCTAAAAGAAATTCTAGCGCTGCTTGTCACCGGCAGGGTGCCTTTGCGCATCGTGCTCGAAGCAATTGCGCTTCTGATCCCATACGTGCTTGTGTTCGCGCTGCCGATGGGCTTGCTGACCGCTACACTGCTAGTGTTTGGGCGGCTGAGTGCCGATGGCGAGTTGACCGCCGCGCGCGCAAGTGGCATCAGCCCGGTCGCGCTAGCGGCACCTGTGCTGGTGCTGAGCTTGGTGCTGTGCGGCGTGTGCGCGCCCATTAATTTGTGGCTCGGCCCGGCCGCGCGCGTCGCGTACAAAGAGTTGCTGGCGCGGGCGAGCAGTCAGCTTGCAGGCGCGGTATTGCCTGAACAACGGTTCGTGTACGACTTGCCAGGATTCATTTTTTACGTGGGCAGGAACGAGCCGGGTACCAACGGCGGCAGGCTTAAAGACGTTTTGGTTTACGTGCTCAAGGACAATACGAACGTGGTGGCGAAGATCCGCGCGCCGCGCGGGTCTTACACCGTCCGGGCCGCTGATAACACGCTGATACTCGAGCTGTTCGAAGCGCGGTGCGTGGCGCTGGCGAATGACCGGTGGTTGCCGGCATATTTCGGGCAGTGGAGTTTCGAGATCGCGCTGCCCTGGCCCGACACGCCGAAACGGCGCTTGCGTCTCGGCAATATGACTTTTTCGCAGCTCCGAGCTGAGTTGGCGGCGTTGCGCTCGCGCCTAGCATCGGGAGCCGGGCAGATCGAGGCGCAGGCCTCAGGCGCGGTCGAAGATGGACATAAAGCCGGGGGCGGGGTGGAACTAAGCCTGCCCGTGCTAGTACAAATGAGCCGGCAGGTTTCGTTTTCCTTCGCATGCTTCGGATTCGCGCTTGTCGGGGTACCGCTCGGCATCAGGCTGCATCGGCGCGAGACGAACGTCAGCGCTGCTGTAGCGTTGGGTTTGGTGCTCGTGTATTACGGGTTCTTGCTGGTTGCACAGGCGCTTGAAACCCGGCCGGAATACTACCCGCACATTATCGTTTGGCTCCCGAATTTCGTTTTCCAAGCGGTGGGGGCGGTGCTGCTCTGGCGTACGAATCGTGTATCGTGACTTGTGCGTTTGGCTTGAGTCCGGCGCGATTCTCCGGTGTTGACACTTGCCGGCAGCTCGGTTGAAGTATGCGCATGAACTTGCGCACAACTGTTTTCGTGTTCTTCGTCGCTGCGGTGTTGACCTGTGCAGGTCAGACTGGGACCGAACTGCGACTGCCGGCTATCTTTTCGCACAACATGGTTTTGCAGCAGGGCGTGCCTGTGCCCATTTGGGGCTGGGCAAATGACGGCGAGACTGTGACAGTGACCTTTAGGGATCAGAAAGTGGTCACCAAGGCCGCCGGCGGCAAATGGATGGTCAGGCTCAAGAAGCTGAAGGCTGGTGGTCCGGATGTGCTCACAGTGCGTACAAAGACCGCGAGCATCCAATTCACAAATGTGATGGTTGGCGAAGTGTGGGTTTGCAGCGGGCAATCAAACATGGAATGGCCCCTGAACAGAACTGAGAATGCCGAGGCGGCGATAGCGGGGGCAAATAACCCGAACCTGCGTCTGTTTACTGTACGTAAGGTGAAGGCGGCCGCGCCGACAAACGATGTGATAGGGGCATGGGTCGAGTGCACACCTGAAACAGTAGCGAACTTTTCCGCTGTCGGCTATTACTTCGGGCGCGACCTGCAAGCGGCGCGCCGCGTCCCGGTCGGGTTAATCCATGCCTCATGGGGTGGTTCGCCGGCCGAGGCGTGGATGAGCGAGAAGGTGTTGGCCGCGAATCCACGGTACAAGGCAGAGATACTGGACGGTTACGCCCAGGCATGGCGCGAGTACGAAGAAGCTTTGGCCAAATGGCAGCAGAGCGACAAGACCGCGCGCCAGCCGACCCCGCCCCGGTGGCGCCCAGCGGAGCTGTATAACGGCATGATCGCACCGCTCATGCCGTTTGCTATCAGGGGTGTCATTTGGTACCAAGGCGAGTCCAATGCCGAGCGGGCCGAGCAATACCGGAGCCTGTTTGTGGACTTGATCCGGAATTGGCGCCGCGACTGGGGCCAGGGCGATTTTCCGTTCCTGTGTGTGCAGCTTGCGCCCTACAAGGCGATCAAGCCTGAACCGGGGGAAAGCTCGTGGGCGGAGCTGCGCGAAGCGCAACTGCTTGCCACCAAACGCTTGCCTAAAGTCGGCATGGTGGTGATAACTGACGTGGGCGATGAGAAGGACATCCATCCGCGGAAGAAGGAGCCTGTGGGCGTCCGCCTCGCATTGGCAGCGCGCGGGATCGCGTACGGCGAGCGGATTGTTTACTCTGGGCCCGTGTTAAAGCAGTTTAAGGTGAAGGGTAACAAGGCGATTCTTCGCTTCGCGCATGTCGGCAGCGGGCTCGAAGCCAAGGATGGCGAGCTGAAAGGGTTCGCCATTTGCGGACCCGACAAGAAATTTGTTTGGGCCAATGCGAAGATTGTAGGCAAGGACACGATCGAAGTCAGCAGCCCGCTGGTGGATAGGCCCGTTGCTGTGCGGTTCGGATGGGCCGACTACCCGGTGGTGAACCTGTGGAACAAAGAGGGGTTGCCCGCGACCCCGTTCCGCACGGACAATTTCCCGATGATCACAGCCGGCAAAAAATGAGCCTCAAGTTGTGCGCCGGTAAATTTTGTGCATTGCAGCCTGATCGGTCGGCTTGATCAACATTTGGTCTATGTTGACATGTGGCGGGCGCTCGGCTGCCCAGACCAAAGCCTCAGCTATGTCTTCGGCTGTTAGTGGGGTCATGCCTTCGTAGACTTTGTTTGCGCGCTCGGCGTCGCCCTTGAAACGCACAAGCGCGAACTCGGTTCGCGTGAATCCCGGCTCTATGATGCACACACGGATGCCCGTGCCACACAATTCGAGCCGCAAGACCTCGGTAAGTTTGCGCACGCCCGCTTTGGCAGCACAGTAGGCTGAACCGCCTTCGTAGGCTTCGTGCCCGGCAACGGACCCGATGTTGATAATTGTCGCGCCGGCGTGTTGCGGCATAAGCGGCAACGCTGCCCGTGTGACCCTGAGCACGCCGAGCACGTTCGTCTGGAGCATGGTTTCCCAATCCTCATCTTTGCCATCAGCCACTGGATCGAGTCCGTGTGCGCCACCCGCATTGTTCACAAGCACGTGGAGATTCCTCGGCTCGGACGCGGCGCTGCGGATTATTGACCCTGCCCATTGGACGAACTCAGTCACGCTCTCCGGATTCCGGACGTCTAGGAAATGGAATTGGACCTCAGCAGCGCCGGTAATCCGCGCACGATTGGCCACCTGTTCGAGCCTGTCCAGGCGCCGCGCGCCGAGCAGCAACCTTGCCCCTTTAGCGCCGAACGCGACCGCCGCAGCAGCGCCGATCCCGCTCGATGCGCCAGTGATCATGACCCATCTACCAGCTAGCAGTAAACTCATGCCGCGCTGAATACAAAATTTTGTGCGTGAGCGGGAGCTTTT
>JANWZY010000104.1:5619-9409 GCA_025061935.1 Verrucomicrobiia bacterium | reverse complement strand
CTTTTGTTGTCGTTCGAAAAAGTCAGTTGCCATCGGAGCCTGTTCTCATTGTGAGGCACTCGCGGTTGATTCGCGTTGCCTATGCGGTTCCTTTTGCGGGGCTAGGCTTATGCGGGCACTGGACAGCCCAGCCCCCTTGATCGTTCAGAATTGGACTCTGGGGGCTTCCTTCTCTTCCTGTTTCTGCACCACGAACAGCTCGGCTGGACCGAAGTTGAACATACTAGCGATTATGTTTGTCGGAAATATTTCGCGTCGGGTGTTGTAGGCCATGACCGCATCGTTGTACGCCTGCCGTGCAAACGAGATTTTGTTTTCGGTCGAGGTGAGTTCTTCCATCAGTGCGAGCATTGTTTGATTCGCTTTCAGGTCCGGATACGCTTCGGCAAGTGCGAACAGCCTGCTCAGCACCCCCACCAGAGCGGATTCGGCGCCCGAAAGTTCCTTCATTGCGGCAACGTCGCCAGGGTTTTGGGCGGCTTTGGCGCTGGCCGCCGAGGCGATATTCCGCGCGTTGATCACCGCTTCGAGCGTACCGCGTTCGTGCTTGAGATACCCCTTTGCGGTTTCTACCAGGTTCGGGATCAGGTCGTACCTGCGTTTGAGTTGGACGTCTATTTGCGCGAATGCATTTCTGTACCGGTTTCTCAGCGTGACCAGTTTGTTGTAGGCACCGACTGCGAAGAGCGCGGTCGCGATCAGCAGCACCGCTACAATGATTATTGCGATCAGCATCGGGTTCATAGTAGTTCCTTTGGTCCATTACTAGTTACAGCACCTGTTGATCCGGCACAATCAGTTTCTTTCAAAGATTGGCTGGCATAGCGTGCGGAGGGTGCCGCAAGCGGGGATTGGTATGCGCATTTTTCGGGTTGGCGTGGCCATTACCTGGCCCGGGGTTGTGAAACAAATTTGGACAACAGGGGCAAAAAACCGGGACAGTCGGTCTGTAAGCGTGTCTTACCTGTGGGTTAACCATGCGTTAAAATGCTGCGTTCTTACGGCTTTTTACGACTTGGAGCCAATGGCTGGCGATGGTTGCGGGCCAGGGTCCGGCCCAGCAGCGCGTCGGGGCGCGCCTTTTCCCCTGTGCGCGATGGTTGGCTTGTAGTTTGCTGCAACCGTGTTGGCGTAAACGCGGCAGGCGCCGTCGCGCAGTAGGCTGAGTTGAACACCTAACGCGCAAACTACCGTATGAAACGGATACTGTTTGTGGAAGATGACCCGGTGGTAATCGCCGTGTACCGCAACCGGCTGGAGCGCGAGGGGTTTAGCATCGAGGTTGCAGAAGACGGCCTGGTTGCCATGCGCAGTCTGGCGACGACCAAGCCCGACCTCGTTATTCTGGACCTGATGTTGCCGAAGGTAAACGGGCTCGAGATACTCAAATACATCCGTGGCAACACGCGGCTCGGCGCTGTGCCTGTGATTGTGCTGTCTAATGCTTACCTTCCGGACATGGTAAAGCAGGCGATGCTGGCCGGGGCGAACAAGCCGATGTTCAAAAGCCAGTGTACGCCTGCCACGTTGTTGAAGGTGGTGAGGAGCTTCCTGCCCGAGTCCGGCGGGAACGGTGAAGACGGCGCGCGTGGTCCTGGCGCTGGAGTCAAGACAGGGGCGGGTACCGCCGAGGCCGGTCAAGCAGAAGAAGGGCTTGACCTGAGCATAATGCTACGCGCGCGCGCTGAATTCCTCGAAACGGCGCCGGCGGAAATGACGCACATAAGAGAGCTTTGCGTTGCGTATATCAAAAATGCTGCCTCGCCAACCGGTCTTACGCTGCTCGAAAACCTTTACCAACGTGTCCATTTCATCAGTGCGCGCGCTGGCTTGATCGGTTTGTCACGGATCGCGATGCTCGCGGGCGCATTTGAAGCGGTGCTGTTCGAGATCGTTCTCAGGCCCGCTAGCGCTACCAAGTCGCTGTTCCACACTATCGCGCAGGCGACCGATTGTTTACGCCGGCTTGTGGACCACGCGGACACGGACTCAGCGGATGCGTTACTGGACGCGAAAGTGCTCGTGGTTGATGACGACGGCGTGTGCAATCACATCATGGTGCAGGCGCTGCGCCGGGTAAACCTTAAAGCCGTTGGTGTGAAAGACCCGGTGGACGCGATCCGACTGTTGCAGAACGACACATTCGACCTGGTGCTGCTGGACATTATGATGCCCGGCATGGACGGGTTCGACGTGTGCAAACAACTGCGCGGTCTCTCGCACCAGCGGACCACGCCTGTGATTTTCGTTACTGCGAATGCCGAATTCGAGAACCGCGTCAAGAGCATCCTAAGCGGCGGTAACGAGCTGATCGCCAAGCCGATTTCGCCAATGGAGCTGGCGCTTAAAGCGATCACCATCTTGCTCGATTCCAAAGTGCCGAAGCCGGATGCGGGTTCGCAGACAGCCGGGGCGCCGGCTGCGCAAATGCCGTTTGTGCAGAGACAAGTATCGCCTTTGGCAGAGTTCAAATCCAGGCTCGCCGTCGAGCCGCAGCCTGCACAGATGTCTGGGCCTGCGTCTGAACCGGCTCAGGTTGCGTCGGAGCCAGAGCCCGCCGCGGTCGAGGGGGCCGATACGGGCGCGCCAGTTTTGGATCAAGCGGCAGTGGAAGAGCAGGTCGCGGCGCCCGAGGCAGTAGAGGCCGGCCAGGTCGAGGAGGGTACAGAACCTTTGCCCGAGCCGGAGCCGGAGTACGAGGCGCGCGAGCAGTACGCAGTGGTTGAGCAGGAAGCCGTGCCTGAGGAGGTGCTTACAGACGAGAAGTCCGGTGCGGAGTTGATGGCGCGGCTGGGTGCGGCTGATCAGTTGGCGCCACCGCCCCCGGCTGTTGAGGAGGTGGCGGGTCTGACCGAAGCAGGGCCTGCGCCGGTCGAGCAGATGCCGGAACCGGAAGTTGCTATCCCGACTGCGATTGAACTGTCTGGGGGAGTTGCGCCTGATACGGCTGCGGTACAGGAGAAGCCAGTGCCTGCGGTTGAAGAGGTGACAGAGGCGCCCGGTGAAGCCGTGGCTGATCTCACGCAGCCAGAAGAGCCGGTTGTGTCCGGCGTGGGACGCGAACCGGTGGCTGAAGTGCAGGTCGTGAAGCCCGAAAGGTTTGTAGAGGAGCAAGAACTTGGCACGAGTGCGGCGTCTGTGGCCAAGAAAGCAGCACCTAAAGAACCGGCTGCTACTGCTGCTGCACAGGCACCTGCATCGGCACCGAGCAGTGTGGCTGAACCGGAGGGAGTGGAAAGCGTCGGGCCGGCGCAGCCGGAGCCGCTATTTGTTGTGGCCGACGCGGGTGTGCCGCCTGGGCTTTTGAAAGCACTGGAGTCAGTGCCGCCGCCTAAAGATATCGAGCCTGTTCAAATCTTAGAGGACATTCCGATCACGATTGCGGACGAGGAACTTGCGCCGCCGCCGCCTGCGCCCGAACCGGTCATTATCCCGGACGTGCCGGGGTCGGCATCAGAAGAGTCGAAGTTACTGGACGCGCTGATCGCAGAAGCGAATTTAACCGTTAACCAAAGCACTATGCCTATGCAAAAAGACCAAGCACAAGTACTGGACAAAATCGCCATCGCAGTTGCACGTATCATCTTCGGCGATGAAAAGCTCACGGAGTTGAACGTCCGCTTGGTGCGTATCGCGCTCGAGCGGTACAACATTCCTGAGCTGCTCGGCTTGGCCGAGAAGTAACGTGCGCCTGACAAAGTCCCGTATCCGGGACCCGTCGCACCGGCGCGCCTATATCGCGCACGGATACTGCTCGGTCGTGCCGGGCCAAGTGTTCTAGCCTGGCTGG
>JANWZY010000104.1:0-5609 GCA_025061935.1 Verrucomicrobiia bacterium | reverse complement strand
CCGCGTGAAATCCGCGCCGATGTGGGCGCGACCGTTTGTTGGCCACGGCTGGCGGTCGGCTTGATTTAGTCGGCGCTAGCCGTGGTCAATGCAAGCGGCGTGGGCGTGTTTGTGCGACTCCTGCGATAACGGCGCCGAAAAGGAATCCGCCCACGTGTGCCCACCAGGCCACGCCGCCGAAGCCAGTAGGTGCGATCAGGCTAAGTGCGCCACTATAAAACTGGAGCACGAACCAAAGCCCCAGGAAGAGCACTGCAGGCAGCACGACGGTCGGACCGAAAAAGAAAGGCGGGATAACAGCCTCGACCCGGGCGAATGGGTAAAACCTGAAGTACGCACCCATTATGGCGGCGACGGCGCCGCTTGCGCCGATGGTTGGCACGCCCGAGGTCGGGTTCGTGAAAATGTGCATGAGCGCGGCGACGAACCCGCCCAGGAAATACAGCGCCAGGTACCGGAGCCGTCCAAGCCTTTCTTCGATGTTGTCGCCAAAAATCCACAGCACCCACATGTTGCCTATGATGTGAATCCATCCCCCGTGTAGAAACATCGAGGTAAAGAACGGCAGGATTTGCTCTGCAGGCGTGTACAGCGCCGCGACTTCACGCACCGTATATCGCACCGGAATGATACTAAGCTTGATTAGTGCTTCGTCGAGGCGTCTGCCAAGGGTAAGTTCCCACAGGAAAACGACCGCGTTGGCCACAATGAGCGTGAAAGTGACCACGGGAAACGTGCGCGAGCGTATGCTATCACGTAGCGGAAACATCTGGCGGGGTTTTTTACTGCCGCGGGTTAAACCGAGATTCCTTGGCCAATTGTTCCCACAGCGCGCGTTCGCGATCCGTGACGCGGTCTGGTACCTGGACACGCACAACAACGATTAGGTCCCCCTTTTTGCCTTCACGATTCGGCAGTCCGTGCCCGCGAATGCGCAATTTTTGGCCGGTTTGAGTACCAGGGGGCACCTTTATCGTGACCTGGCCCGATAGGGTGGGTACCGAAATTGTCGTGCCGAGTACTGCTTCCCATGGTGCGAGGTCGGTTTCGTAAATAAGGTCTTGGCCGTGCACTTCGAAGTCCGGGTGACGCGCGAACCGCACGCGTAAATAAAGGTCGCCTGCGGTGTGACCTTCGAGGCCGGCTTCGCCGCGCCCAGCCACGCGGAGTCGTTGGCCTTCTGCCACGCCTGGTGGGATTTTGACCTTAAACGTGTCGGTTTTCTTGACCGTGCCAGTGCCAGAACACGTATTGCACGGTCTGCCTCGCTTTATCCCTGTGCCGGCGCAGTCTGTGCAAGCGACATTGCGATGGACGGTTACTGTGCGGATTGACCCACGCAAAACCTCTTCTAGTGTAACCATGATGTCGCCTTCGATATCGCGGCCACGGGTCTCGACGGGTTCTTCTTCGGATACGGTACGGCCGAACCGTGGGCTGGCCCCAGCCCTGGCCATTGATCCAAACAATTGCTCGAAGAAATCGCTGAATCCCGTCCCGCCGAAATGGAACTCGAACCCGGCGCCGCGTCCGTTGAAGTCGCCCCAGCGGATGAACTCGTGCTCGAACGGTTCCCAGCCGGGAGGCGGTGTGAACTCCTGCCCGGCTTTCCAATCCGTTCCCAAAGCGTCGTACCGTTTGCGTTTGACCGGGTCGCTTAGGACTTCGTAAGCCTCATTGATCTCCTTGAATTTTTCTTCGGCCTCGCGCTTGTTTTTGGCCACGTCAGGATGATACTGGCGCGCGAGCCGGCGGAACGCCTTTTTGATTTCCTCATCGGTCGCGTTCCGGGGGACGCCTAGGATTTGGTAATAGTCTTTATATTGCACTGGCATGGCCCACGCGATTTTAACGCATTAATTTACATCGTTCGCCAGAAAAATCATTTTGCTAAGCCGATTTTCATGAACTCTGGCGAACGTTGTCATGCGTGGCAAGTGGGGCCGCGTGCGAGTCGCGTGCGCGTGTTACGGAGCAGTATCAAGTCTTTGTTTACTTCGCAAAATTGCGCAACCCGGCCGTCCGATTACAGCCCTCCCTATTGTTTGTCCTAAAGCTGCCTATGCGATTGAGGAGGCGCTGCGCATACGGAGGCTGCGGCTCTACATCAGAAGGCCTTCATACATTAGCATGGTCCATGCGTGGGAAAAGCGGTGCGCTTGATATAGCATTGCTCTGGCTTCTGGGCTGTTAGAGAAATCGCTAAAGGCTTAACCGACGACTCAGGGCTGTACTGGTTTATCCTGTCGCCTTTTTTACGGTAGCTGCGGGAGTATTACCAGGAATGAGCCTGTTGCTCGGATCCGGGTTCCAGGCAGTGCTGCGAGATATAATCTGCGGGGAACAACCCGTCCTCACAGTTTGGCTTGTTGCTGCTTTTTTTTGATCGTGGAACATTTGGCAGTTTTGCGTTACTTGGCTTCTGCAGCCTGTGCCAGACTCAAACTGGCCGCGCGCAACGTTGCGATTGTGCGCGAGTTGCAGCTCACGAAATTAACTCGAACGCGAATCCTTTGAGATACTCGGTCTCCGGTATCATGGGAATGATGGGATGGTCCGGGCCTTGAGTAAAGGTGGCGATCTGGCGGAGGATTTTACGGCAGTCCCATGCGGCAGATAGTATGGTGTCCTTGAACGTGTGCGCGTCCACATGGTGCGAGCAGCAGAAAGTAATGAGCATGCCGCGCGGTCGCAACAGCTTCAGTGCTCGGAGATGAATTTCTTTGTACCCGCGTAGTGCATTTGGGACAGCGGCGCGGTTCCGAGTAAACGATGGGGGATCGAGCACGATCACATCAAATTTCGGAATCAGTTTTTCATGTTTTCCGATCTTGGTTTGTGCGCTGAGCCAGTCGAACACGTTAACCGTCTCGGCGGAGCATTTCTCGGCGAGCCTATTAATGGCGGCGTTGTGCATGGCTGCGTTGACCGCATCCGCGCTTTGCTCGAGCATGTGTACGTGTCCTGCGCCGGCGCGCGCGCAGTGTAAGGCGAATCCGCCGACAAAGCTGAAACAATCGAGGACGGTAGCGCCGGGTAACCTTGCAACCAACTCGGCCACGAGCCGATAATTGATTTGCTGGTCGAGGTACAGGCCGGTTTTTTGGCCCTTGAGCAGGTCTGTTTCGAAAACCAGGCCGTTAATGTTCACATTGACCGGCCCGGTTAATTCACCTGCAAGCAGGCCTTCGGTTGGTTCGAGGCCTTCGAATTTTCGTGCACTAATATCACTCCGTTCCAGAATAGCGCGCGGGGAAAAGATTCTTTCCAATACGGTTACGATTTGGCGCTTGCGTGCTTCCATGCCAAGTGCAGAAACCTGGATTACGAGTACATCTTCGTATTTGTCCACGATTAGGCCGCTGAGGTAGTCGCTTTCCGAGTTGACTATCCGGAACGAGGTTGCGTCTGGCATGTGCCGTTTCCGCACATCGAGTGCTTGTCGAATCCTTGCATCGAAGAAGGTTTCGTTGATCTCGACCGGTTCATGCGCTAGTACGCGCACAGCTATTTTGGATTTTGAATTGTAGAATCCGATGCCTATGAAACGTTTCCGATGGTCTTTCACGGCGACCACGTCCCCGTCGGCAGGTGTGCCTATAGTTTCGCGGATAGAGCTTTGGTAAACCCAGGGGTGGCCGGCGACGATCCGGTCGGCGTCCCCTGCCTTTAGAATCACTGATTTCGCTTCCATTTTTGTAAACAGATTTGTTTAGTTTTGTGGGTCGTGGCTGTGTAGCTTTCGAACTGACCTCGTGGTTTGATATCAGCGCTGGTTTTTTCCTGCTCGGTTTACACGCGCGTTTAAGTTCCCGGGACGGCTTTTGTGCCCGGGCTGTCCAACAGCGTTGACGCCACCAGTTACTGAACAGGAAATGCGCGTGCCGCGCCACCGCCTAGGGTTGTTCTGTGTAAACGTTGAGGTGCGCTTGGTAAAACACTCCCAATTAGTCAAAGGGCACGTTCAACTAGCTTGCCAACTGTTGCTGCAAACCTGTCAGGTATTTGTCCAGAGGTTTTTTCTTTGACCATGTCTCGGTAAGTGGTGTGGCACATAAAATTCCCCCGACCTCGCCCGCCATTACGCCAGTGGCGCCCTGAATGAACAGGTCCACTGCGTACGCACCGAGTTTGGTGGCGAGCAACCTGTCAGCGGCTGTTGGTGTGCCGCCGCGCTGGAGGTAGCCCAGGATCACCACGCGCATGTCGTAGCCGGCCAGGGGCGCGAGCTGTTGAGCCACTTTAACCGCGCCGCCTGTTTCTTCGCCTTCAGCTACGATGATGATGCTGCTTGTCTTGCCTCGTTGACGGCCTTCGCGGATTCTGCGTGCGACCTCAGCCAGGTCGAACGGTTCCTCCGGTACAAGTATTTCTTCCGCGCCGCCGCAAACTCCCACCGCCTGCGCTATAAACCCGCTGTGGCGACCCATAACCTCGACGACGAAAATCCGGTCATGCGAGTCCGCTGTGTCGCGTATTTTGTCTATCGCATCCAGCGCAGTGTTGATGGCCGTGTCGTAACCGATGGTGTAGTCTGTGCCATACACATCGTTGTCAATGGTGCCCGGTACACCAATGATCTGGCCCGACCAGATTTTACCGAGTGCGTCACCGCCACGGAACGTGCCGTCGCCGCCGATTAAAATCAGGCCATCAATCTTGTGCTGTTCTAAAATAGCTTTTGCCCTCTGCCGGCCTTCGGGCGTTTTGAACTCTTCGCATCGGCTGGTTTTGAGGATAGTGCCGCCGCGCTGGATAATGTTTGATACGTCGCGCGGGGATAGAGTGAACATGTCGCCGGTGAGCAGGCCTTTATAGCCGCGGCGTATTCCCACAACTTCGAGTCCGCGTGCCGTGCCCACACGTACGACGCTCCTTATTGCCGCGTTCATGCCCGGGGCGTCACCCCCGCTGGTCAGTACTGCCAGTCTTCTTTTCATCGGTCGGGTTGGTTGCCAGTAAAAGTTTCCGTTGGGCCGAGGTAGCTCGGCTCCATGCCACCACAGTCGATAACGATTTTGTCAACGACTACGCCAGGGTCCACGCCGTAAACGCGCAAAGTATGAGGTCCGGGTCGCGGCACATCAAGCTTGACCGATCCGATTCTGGCCGCGTCGAGAACGCTTTGCGCCCATGTGCGGCTGCCGACTTTCACTTCCAGCTCGATCAATTGCGGTGGCTCGGCGTTTATGCCGATCGCGAGCCGCAATTTGTTTCGCGGCGGGATCGGATGTGTCGGCACAAGGTATATGTGCACGGTGACCTCGCCGGTGGAACCGAACCAGACCGTGTAGCCCAGTCTCGGAGCATCGGTTCGGAGCCGCTCAATCGGTGTACTAGCCGCGGTGGTGGGGAAGACTGCTACTGAGTCACCTGATCGGCCCAGGCCCGGGATGATTTCCCAAGCCCCATGTTTGCCGGGCTGGTTTGACGTAAAATGCTCGGCTTCGATCGAGACCACCCCATTGCGCTCGACGAACCCGCTAAATCCGGGTGCAGGTTGCCGTTCATTGGCTTTAGTTGGGCCAAGGTTGGTGTGCGTTGTTGGTGAAGGTGCATTTGTTAATTCGAATTTCGGTAACGTCCAAGCGGCGATTCTCATACTTCGC
>JANWZY010000103.1 GCA_025061935.1 Verrucomicrobiia bacterium | reverse complement strand
CGCTACGCGCTCGCGTTGATCATAGATGCCTGCTTCCGTGCTCTGATCAGCTTTGATAATCGCGTCCACGAAGTCGTCGCCCAGCTTTGGCGCGAGTTTTTTGAGCAGTTCGGTGGCGAATTCCTTCTGCTTGTCAATCGAGATTCTGAACCCGAACCCGAACTCGGCATTGTCCTCGAAAAGCGAGTTGCACCAGGTCGGCCCGCGCCCGTTTTCGTCAACCGCATACGGCGTGGTGGGCAGGTTCCCGCCGTAGATGGATGAACAGCCAGTTGCGTTGGCGATGAGCAGCCTGTCGCCGAACAACTGTGTAAGCATTTTCACATACGGCGTTTCGCCGCAGCCCGAGCATGCGCCCGAGAACTCGAACAACGGGCGCATCAGTTGCTGGTGGCGCAGTTGTGTGACCTTGATCCTGCGCCGGTCCACATCCGGCAATGAAAGGAAGAATTTCCAGTTCTCGCGCTCTTGGAGCCGCAGCGGCGCCTGGGGCTGCATGTTGATCGCTTTGAGTTTGGCCTCGGCTTTGTTCCGCGCCGGGCAAACCTCGACGCACATGGCGCAGCCGGTGCAATCCTCGGGGGCGACTTGCAACGTGAATTTGAGTCCCTTCCATTCCGGGCTGCGCGCGTCTGCGGACTTGAAAGTTGGCGGCGCGTTTTCGAGCAGCTTCGGGTCGTAAACCTTCATCCGGATGGTCGCGTGCGGACACACTGCGACACACTTGCCGCATTGGATGCAGGTCTTCGGGTCCCACACAGGTATTTCGAGTGCGAGGTTGCGCTTTTCGTATTGTGTGGTGGCTGTCGGGAACGTGCCGTCGCACGGGAACGCGCTAACGGGCAATTCGTCGCCCAAGCCGGCTGCCAGTTTACCCAGCACTTCAGCGACGTATTTGGGCGGGTCGCCGACCAGCGCCGGAGTGAACTCGATGCGACTGGTCACGACACCCGGCACGGTCACCTCGTGCAAGTTCGCCAGTGTATTGTCCACCGCGGCAATGTTCTTCTGTACAATGTCGTCACCCTTCCTGCCGTACGTTTTCTTGATTGAATCCTTAATAGCCGCGATGGCTTGCTCGCGTGGCAGCACGCCCGAAACGGCAAAGAAGCAGACCTGCATGATGGTGTTGATGCGTCCGCCCATGCCGCTTTCGCGCGCCACACGCGTGGCGTCGATCACATAAAACTTCGCCTTCTTCCGAATAAGCTCTTCCTGGATCACCCGCGGTAGCTTGTCCCAAACCTCATCCTTCGAGTACGGCGAGTTGAGCAAGAACGTACCACCCTCCACAAGCGGCTTGACCACGTTGTAGCGCTCCAGGAATACAGGCTGGTGGCACGCGACAAAGTTCGCCTTGGTCACCAGATACGTCGAGCGGATCGGCTCGGGCCCGAACCGCAAATGCGAGATTGTCATTGCGCCGGATTTCTTCGAGTCGTACACGAAGTAACCCTGCGCATACAAATCTGTGTTTTCGCCGATGATTTTGATCGAATTCTTGTTTGCGCTTACCGTGCCATCGGCGCCCAGCCCATAGAACAGCGCACGTACGACCTTGTCCGATTCAGTCGAGAACTCCGGATCAAATTCGAGGCTCGTATGTGACACGTCATCGCGAATACCGACCGTAAAGTGGTTCTTCGGATTCTGCAGCGCCAGGTTATCGAACACGGCCTTAACCATTGCGGGCGTGAACTCCTTGGACGACAGGCCGTACCGCCCACCAACAATCTTGGGCATCTGCTTGAGGTTACCCCAACCGTTCGACACCCCCTCATAGATAGCGGCTATGCACTCCAGCAGCAACGGTTCGCCTACTGCGCCTGGTTCCTTGGACCGGTCCAATACCGCAATCGCTTTGACAGTCGGTGGCAGCGCCTCGACGAACCGCTTAACATCGAACGGCCTGAAAAGCCGTACCTTAACCAACCCGACCTTTTCGCCGTGTCTAACGAGGTACTCGACCGTCTCATGCGCCGTCTCGCACCCGGAACCCATCAGCACAATCACGCGCTCGGCGTCCGGCGCGCCAACGTACTGGAACAGCTTATATTGGCGCCCGACGCGCGCGGCGAACATTTCCATCACTTCACTGACAATCTGAGGGCAACGCGCATAGAACGGGTTCGACGCCTCGCGGCCCTGGAAAAACGCATCAGGGTTCTGCGCCGTACCACGGAGCACGGGCCGGTCGGGCGTCATCGCGCGCGCGCGGTGTTCTTCAATCGTCCGCTCGTCTATCAATGCGCGGAGGTCATCGTCTGAAAGCTCAAAAATCTTCTGCACCTCGTGCGATGTGCGGAACCCGTCGAAGAAGTGCATGAACGGGATGCGGCTTCGAAGCGAGGCCGCTTGCGCGATGAGCGCGAAGTCGTGCGCTTCCTGGACAGATGCCGAGCTAAGCATCGCGTAGCCTGTGGCGCGCGCGGCCATTACGTCACTGTGGTCGCCAAAAATCGAAAGTGCGTGCGTGGCCACTGTGCGCGCTGAGATATGGAACACAGTGGGCAGCAGCTCACCCGCGATCTTGAACATGTTCGGTATCTTCAGCAGCAGCCCCTGCGCCGCAGTGAATGTGGTCGCCAACGCGCCGGTTTGCAACGCGCCGTGGACTGCCCCGGCTGCGCCCGCCTCGCTTTGCATTTCGACCACCGAGGGGATGGTTCCCCAGATGTTGCGTTTGCCCTCTGCTGCCCACTGGTCGCACCACTCGGCCATGGGCGACGAAGGTGTGATCGGGTAAATTGCAATGACCTCGTTTAGCCTATACGCAACCGAGGCTACTGCCTCGTTCCCATCAACCGTTGCAATCAAGCCGTTTCCGTTCGCCTTGCTCATCTTACGAAATCGAATTTATCTGCTCCGATTATCCAGCTCGAAAACCGGGCACGAACGCTATGGCGCGCAAATACCCTCTGCCCTTTTTTGCCGCAGGGACGTTCGATCCGGCCAAAATAGCAGCTTCTGCGTCGAACCGCGCCGTCCTGGAGCCGGTCCGACTCAAGAACTGCCTCTGTTTATTTGCTCCAAACAGACCGAAATGTCCAGCAAATAACTCGAAGCGCCGTCTCAAGCCGCAAGCGTCACTCAATTCCCACAAGCTTGCGCCGGCCAGCAAACACGAAACATGTGCTGGATAACGTGCCAGGACCGGCTACGGCTCAAGGCTAAGATTTGTGTTGACCCGAACGTAGCAGCGCCTAACTCTCAACTATGCGGACTCTCAGGCTCGAGGTTTTTTGACTAGCTCGATCCGCGCTCTGCTCCGGGGCGATCTGTTCGTAGCACGTTTCGCTACGGAACCGTCCACGCATAGGTGCCGCGAGTTATTCCCCAGTGGCAACACCGCCGGCGCACATGTCAAATCTCAGCAGGCCGACCGGAGACAACTACGAACTATCGTCCACGGATTCAACCGTGCCGGGCCTGGAACTGGCCTGCCGACGGGCATGCGAAAACAGTTGCGCAATTCTTCCAAGTCTGTTAGTTTAAGCGCGCAGTCACTGAACCAACCAAGTTCAGCGACGGGCACAACGCAAGGTCAGCGGTCCCACACCGACATGTTGTGCCCGGGTGAGTGCTGCGCCCCAACTAATTGCGGATTGCGGCTTGCCCTGGGCCAGTTAAACCCAGTATTGCTTTGGGAAAAGTCGCATGTACTTGAAGAGCCTAACGTTGTTCGGGTTTAAGTCGTTTGCGGACAAAACGACATTAAACTTCCAGCCCGGTGTCAGCGCGATTGTGGGACCGAACGGCTGTGGTAAGTCAAACATAGCCGAGGCGATCCGTTGGGTGCTGGGCGAGCAATCGGCCAAGATGCTCCGCGCCAACGAAATGGCCGATGTCATTTTCAACGGTACTGACCTGCGGAAGCCGCTCAGCATGGCCGAGGTGTCGATCACGCTGGCTGATGTGGACAAAGAACGTTTGGTCGCGGCCGGCGTCGAGCTCGAATATAACGAGCTGACGATCACGCGGCGCGTGTTCCGCGACGGCGTCAGTGAATACTTCATCAATCGCACGCCGTGCCGGCTCAAAGACATTCAGCAACTGTTCATGGGCACGGGCCTCGGCCGCGCAAGCTATTCCATCATGTGCCAGGGCCACATTACGCAAATTTTATCGAGCAAGCCCGAGGAGCGCAGAATCGTTTTTGAGGAAGCTGCGGGAATCACCAAATACAAGGCGCAGCGGCGTGAAGCGTTGCGTAAGCTCGAATACACGGAACAGAACCTGTTGCGGCTCGCCGATCTGATCCGCGAGGTCAAGCGCCAGCTCGGCTCGCTCCAACGGCAGGCGGGCAAGGCGCGGCGGTACAAACAATTGACGCAGGAACTTCAGTACCTGGAAACACAACTTGCCCGGCACGAATTCGACGTTTTGCAGACTGACATAGCAAAGCGCCGCGCCGAGGCCGAGCAGCTCGCTGCCGAGATTCGCGCAGCGTCCGAGGCTATTGCGCAGACCGAGGACACGTTGGGCGCGATGCGCCAGAGGTTGTTCGCGCTCGAGCACGAGATCGGTCAGGCCCAGCAGCATGAGCTCCAGCTTAAGGCTGAGTTTGAGCAGCTCCAAAACAGCATACAATTCAACCACGAACGAATCCGTGAATTGGAAGCCCAGCACGGGCGCGCGTTGGCCGAGATCGCGCAGGCTGAGGAGCGCCGGGCCGCAGCGCAGACCGAGCTGGGCGAAGTCGAGGCGCGCCTGGCCGGATCAGAGTCGGCCTTGCAAGCGCACCGCCAGACTGTGCACGCGAAACAATCGGGCCTGCGCGCACTCGAAGCAGAACTCGCGGCCAAAGAGCGTGAATTGCAGGCGGCGCAGGCGGCCATTTTCGCCACTGCGCAGGAGCTGAGCAAAGTCCGGAACCAGCTCGCTGCACTCGAATTGCAGCAGAAAACAAGCGCCGCACAGCTCAGAAAACTCGAAGCTGAAAAAGCGCAGCTTCAGTCCGAACGTGACCAGTTACAGAACCAGCTTGCTGATTTAGCCGCGCGAATCGAAGACCAGCGACGTGATATCCAACAAAGGCGCAGCGAAATTGAAACCCGACAGAGCAAGCTTCACGCTGTCCGCGAAAGCCTCGCACAGCACCTCCAATTGCAAGAACAACTGCTCCAGCAGCAGGCCGAGCTCCGCTCGAAGCTCGACCTTCTCGAACAGTTGCAGGCGCAGTACGAAGGTTTCAGCTCGGGCGCACAGGCCGCGCTGCGGCATACAGGGGCTGTGCTCGGGGCGTTGGCCGATAAAATCCGTGTGCCGGACCCGTACGTGACCGCGATCGAAACTGCACTGGGTCATTACCTGCAGCTTGTGCTCACAGACGAGCCGGCCACAGCCCAACAAATCCTGGCAGACATTCGGCGTGAAAACAAAGGCCGCGCAAGCATCGCTGCGCTTGCGCTCAAGCCGGAGCCGGCACCAGGGCCTACACACCCTGGCCCAGCACACACCGACGAGCATGCCCACGGCCTCATTCCCGCATTGAGTGTTATCGAAGCCGAGCCGCCCGTACGGCCACTGCTCGAAGCTTTACTAGGCCGCACATTGATCGTGCCAGACCTGGAAACCGCAACCGCCTGCTGGAAAAACAGCTACGCCGGGTTCGACTTCGTCACGCTCAAAGGCGAAATGTTGAGCAGGCACGGCATCTACACCGGCGGCTCGACAAACGGCGACGGCAACGGAGTGAGCGCGGCCTCGATCCTCGCGCGGAAAAACCAAATCGCAGCGCTCCGACGCGCGCTCGATGCGTTGCAACAAGACCTTGCACGCACAAACCTAGCGTCCGACGCGCTCCGCAGCGAACAGGCCGCGCTCGAAGGCGACGTCACACGCCTGACCAACGATGTCCGGAGCGCCGAGCTTGAGCTGGCAAAGCGCCAGAGCGAACTGGCGGCGCTCCAGGCCGCGTTGGCCGCGCTGGCCGAAAAAATCGAAACGGTCGAGTTCGAGCTCCAAGCCGCTCAACTTGAAGAGAGGGGGAGCTTCGAGCAACGCGCTGAATTGACTGCCCAGGCCGCGGAACTCGAGCAGGAACAGCAAATCCGGCAGAACTGCCTGGCCGAGCTTACAGCTCACATCGAGGCTCTACGCAAGCAGCGCGAGGCGGCCAGCGAGGCGCTCACAGAGAGCAAAGTAGCCCTGGCTGCCGAGGAGCAACTCCATCAATCATTACAGCGTCAACGCGCTGCGCTCTTGCAGCGGATCAGCGAACTGGCACAAGCAGCCCAACAACGCCAGTCCGAAATCGCTGCGTGTTACGAGCGCCGGACCCACGCAATCGCGCAGATCGAAGAAGCGCGCCAACGCGCCGAAACCGTGCTCGCGCAGCGCAAAGACGCAGAGATTCAGATTGCGCATCTTGCTGAACAGCGCGAAGCGTGCGAAGCCGAAATAACGAGCCGTGAAGATCAGCTACGCCAGTTGCGTCGGCAACTGGAACAATTGCAACAGCAGCGCTCGAACCTAGAACTTGATCTTGCGCAGAAACAGATGGCCGTCCAACACCTGCGCGAGCGGATCAAGCAAAAGTACAACGTGGACCTGGAAGATGTCCGCAGCGAATGCATTAAAATCACGATCGCAGTCGAAGGCCCGGCGCAGGTGCACGTCTTGTCGCCCGACGAAATGGCTGCCAGCGGCATAGCCACAGATTGGAACGCAGTAGCTGAGCACATTGCAGCGCTGCAGAAAAAGATCGAAGAAATGGGCCCGGTCAACCCGATGGCACTCGAAGAATTCGAGGAGATCCAACAACGCTACGAGTTCTTGAGCAAGCAGTACGACGACCTCGTTCAAGCAAAGAAACAATTGCTCGAACTCATTGGCCGGCTAAATGAGCAAACGCGCCAAATGTTCACCGAAACGTTTGAAAAAATACGGCACAACTTCCGGACACTCTTTGCCGAAGTGTTCGGCGGCGGACGCGCAGACTTGTACCTCCTCGATGAGAACGATCCGCTCGAAAGCGGAATCGAAATTGTAGCGCGGCCGCCAGGCAAACAACTCCAGAGCATCGCGCTGCTTTCGGGCGGCGAGCAAACAATGACGGCTGTGGCGCTGCTGTTCGCAATCTATCAGGTCAAGCCAAGCCCGTTCTGTGTGCTCGACGAGCTTGATGCGCCACTTGACGAAGCAAACATCAACAGGTTCATCCGTATCCTTCAGCGGTTCGTCAGCCAGTCGCAGTTCATTATCATCACGCACAATAAGCGGACCATTGGCATGGCCGACGCACTGTACGGCGTGACCATGGAAGAGCAGGGCTTAAGCAAGATCGTGTCAGTTAAGTTCCAGAAGCCGCAGGAAGCGCATAACGAGCGTACCGGCGTGTCTGCGGCACCGCCTGCAGCGCCTGCACAACCGGCCGAAGAGGGCGACGCCCCGGCCGCGCGCGCCGAGGCACTCGAACTCGTGCCGGCAAAGTGACAAGCTCGGTTGGCTGGCAGTCCAGGCGGTGCGATGAGCTTCGTGCTTTGGGCCGTTGTGCGCGGAGCCGGACCACAAAGGCGCCGGGGGCCGCAGCAGGTGCACGTCCGGGTCAACTAACCATCTCCCAGGCGATCTGGCGCGCGTCAAAAACTGGGCCTTCTGTGCACACGCGTTGGTACTCCCACCCGGCCGGTGTCCTAACAGGAATGACACACGTCAGGCACGCGCCAACCCCGCAACACATTTGCCTATCGGCGGACACCTCGGCAGGTACGTTAAACTGCTCGGCCAACCGTGCCACCGCCGCTAGCATGGGCATCGGCCCGCACGCGAACAACTTCACGCGCGACCCGGCGCGCTCCAGTAAGGCACGCACCGGCTCAGTCACAAGCCCTTTTTCGCCGTAACTGCCGTCTTCTGTCGCAGGGCGGACTTCCCATCCGAGGGCGCTAAAGTCGGCCTCGCAAATAATGTCGGACCTGCTTTTACCACCCATGAACACGATGCCGCGCACAGCCGCGCGCTCGGCCAGCAGGTACAGCGCCGCGATGCCGTACCCGCCGGCAACGAGCAAGGGCACAGGCCCCGAGGAGTCAGGGAGGGTGAATCCGCGCCCGAGCGGTCCTATCACGCTCAGTTCCGCGCCAGGACACAACTGTGCCATTGCGGCTGTGCCGCGCCCGACCACCTTGTAAACGATGGAAATCGTCCCGCCCCCAGCTTTGAAAATGCTGAATGGCCTGCGGAGCAGCGCCTCGGGTTGGCCCGGCACGCGTACGTGCGCGAACTGCCCCGGCTTAACAGCCGCTGCGATCTCGGGCGCCTCAAGCTCGATCAGATAGTACGGGCCGCTTAGCCGCCCGTTCGCGCGCACACATACCGTTCGCTCAAGCATAGCAATAAGTTATGTGGCGAATACCCCGCGTTTGAGCAATGGCAACGTCAGCGCCCAAATTTGGTTGTGGATAGTCTGAATGTCGCCTGTGCCGTCTATTACACGCACGCGCGCAGGCTCGGCTGCAGCAATGGCATGGTACCCAGTGATGACCCGCTCAAAAAAGCTGCGGTCGGCTTCCTCCATCCGGTCACGAATGAACGGCAAGGTAGCCTGGCGCGCAAGCCGCCGCTCCTCGCTCACTTCGTGCGGTACCAATAGCAAAAAAGTCACGTCCGGTCTGGTGTCGCCCACCGCAAAATCTATCACGGTTTGGACGATCTTCGGGTCCAGCCCCCTACCATAGCCTTGGTATGCAACGGTCGAGTCGTAAAACCTGTCACAAATGACTATCTCGCCTGCGGCGAGCGCAGGGCGGATCACCTCGCGCACAAGCTGTGCGCGACTCGCGTTCAGTAGCAACATTTCGGCCTCGGGCGTCATTGCCGCGTTCGCATGGCTATGCTGCAATGTGTGCCTAATTTCTTCGCCGATCGGTGTCCCGCCAGGCTCGCGTAAAAGCCGTATGGGCATGCGCAATTGGCGGAGCCGGTCGGCAAGCAATTGCGCCTGCGTCGTCTTGCCACTGCACTCGGTGCCCTCAAATGTGATAAACAGACCTTTCATCCGTTGCGTTTCGGGGCGCGGCGCGCCGCGCGCCGTACACTGTAGTGGCGGGGCAACCGCCATGACCAGTCATTTTGCACAGCTCGCGGCTGCGGCGCGGCAACACCGCGAAGCAAACGTTGCACCAATGCAAAAGTAATTGTGCATCCGCTTCAAACTCGCTTCAGACGCGGACCTTTTGGTGTGTCTTCGACGAGCCACCCTTTGGATTTCAGCTCGGCACGAATCGCGTCCGCACGCGCGAAATCGCGTGCAAGCCGCGCGGCTTGACGTTGCTCAACCAACTGCAAAATTTCAGGCGGCACTTCCAGTTGCGCGGACACGCCAAGCCCGAGCACCGAATCCATCTTTTCCCAAGTGCTGAGCACCGCGGCTGCTTCCGATGGCGTCAGTGGGCCTTCGGTAATGCGCCGGTTCACATGCCTGACCCAATCG
>JANWZY010000102.1 GCA_025061935.1 Verrucomicrobiia bacterium | reverse complement strand
CCAGCTTTCACTGCACGCCGGGATTGCCGATACTGCACTCGCGGGACCTAGTCAACTGGACCATTATTAATCACGCGGTTAAGAACTTACCCCACCCGCGATACGCACAGGTCCAACACGGATGCGGGATTTGGGCGCCTTCCATCCGGTTTCATGCAGGCAAGTTTTGGATCTTTTTCGCCATGCCTGACGAGGGGATCTACGTAACCACTGCGGATGATCCGGCAGGTAAATGGTCCGAGCCACATCTTGTCGAACCCGGCCGGGGCCTGATCGACCCGTGTCCGCTCTGGGACGACGACGGCAAGGCATACCTTGTCCATGCGTACGCGCGGTCACGCGCTGGCATTAAAGACATACTGCGCGTGCGGCCGATGGCACCCGACGGCTCCCGATTGCTTGGTGAAGGCAAAATTGTTTTCCATGCGCCGGATAAGCATCCCACCATCGAAGGCCCTAAGTTCTACAAGCTCAATGGCTGGTACTACATTCTTGCGCCTGCAGGTGGAGTCAAAACCGGCTGGCAAGTCGCACTGCGCGCACGAAACGTGTACGGTCCGTATGAGGACAGGATAGTAATGCATCAGGGGAACACACCGATAAACGGACCGCACCAGGGCGGCCTGGTTGAGCTTCGCAATGGCCAATGGTGGTTCGTTCATTTCCAAGATGCTGGTGTGTACGGGCGAATTGTACACTTGCAGCCGGTGGCTTGGCGCGACGACTGGCCATTGATCGGCATCGATCTCAACAATGACGGGATCGGCGAACCTGTACCCCAGTACAATAAGCCAGCGGTTCCCCAACCAACACGTATTGCAGTTCCCCAGACAAGCGACGAGTTCGAGTCGGGCGCGCTCAGTCCCCAATGGCATTGGCACGCCAACCATAAGCCAGAATGGTTCTCACTAAACGCACGGCCCGGCTGGCTCAGGCTGTACGCGCAACCTCGCGCGCATGGGAACCTTGTCCACGCGCCGAACCTACTGTTGCAGAAGTTCCCCGCGCGCGCGTTCCGTGCCGAAACGCTAGTCAACCCCGGCCAAAGCAAGCTCGGACTCGAAACAGGCCTGGTGGTCGCCGGCCGCACCTCTGCTGCCGTCTCACTGCAAATCACTCCTGAGGGTGCGGCGCTCGTCTTCCGGCACAACGAGGCTACGCACGTGGTGAAGAAAATCAGTTCCGCGGCCGCGCGACTACGGGTGGACGTGACCGAGGGCGGTGTGTGCAAGTTCAGTTTCGCCTCGCTCACAGGAGAATTTGAATCTGTTGGACAACCTTTCCAGGCCGAACCAGGCGTGTGGGTGGGCGCCAAGCTGGGTATCTACGCAATCTCGTTGGGCGACGAGACAGACGGTTACGCCGACTTCGACTATTTCAGATTCAGCCCTACTGGCCCCAAATAAACACGGCACAAAAACCAACCCCAATCAAAAACGCTGGCGCCACCGTCAGGCGCCCAATACCATCGAAACCTACAAAAAGGTGATGAACACCCGCTCGTTAAGACCAGGCTTAAGCCCCGTGAATACCGGCGCTAACACCCTTTCAACCGTTTCAGCGGTTTTAGGCTCTCAACCCAAGCTTTGAAACGGCTTGTCTGTGGCTAAGCCTCTTAACACCCCACCCCCCGATGGCGCGAGAAGCTAACCCAGCGAATAAAACCCCGGTCGGGACACCGAGTACCGCGCCGTGTCACTTTTTTCTCCTGGGCGGCGCGTGAATGCACTGCCCGTGCACCGCGTGCGCAGCCTCCATCCACATCTCGCCGAACGTAGGATGCGCATGGATCGTGTGCGCCAGCTCTGTAGCGGTCAACTCGGCCCGGACCGCCACTGCCGCTTCCGCGATCAATTCGGTCGCGTGCGGGCCGACCGCAGCGGCACCCAGTAACTGGTCCGTCTCCGGATCCACAATCCATTTCACAAAACCTGAGGTCTCGCCTGCTGCCACAGCGCGGCCAAGCGCGGAATACCTGAACTTGCCAGTGAGCACCTGCCGGTTCTGCTTCCGCGCCTCTTCCTCGGTCAACCCCACAAAGGCGATCTCCGGGGAAGTAAAGATTACGCAGGGCACAACCGACTCGAACTTGCGCGGTTTTTGTCCGCACACCGTTTCCGCCACTGCAATCCCCTGCGCCGTGGCGTAATGCGCCAGCTGCACGCGCCCGGTCACATCGCCCACAGCGAAAATGTTGGCCACGTTCGTACGACCGAATTCGTCCACACGCACGAACCCGCGCTCGTCAGTCTTAATCCCGGCGGCCTCGAGGTTAAGCCCATCCGTTACGGGCCGGCGCCCCACAGCAGCTAGCACCATACCCACATGCAGCGTGTCATTCCCACACTTGCAGGTTAACCCGCTCCCATCAGCAGCGACGCTGTCCAGTGACCTGCCTGTCATAACGCGGATGCCGAGCTTCTGCTCCATATGCGTGCGCACCTCGCGCCGCACATCTGGATCGAGCACGAGCAGGATGTCCTCAAGAAGCTCAACAATAGTGACCTTCACGCCGCACTGCGCGGCCATACACGCGAGCTCGCAACCGATGTAGCCGCCGCCAAGAACAAGCAGCGACTCAGGCAGTTCTTCCATGCCCAAGAACGCGCGGCTCTCGACCACGCGTGGATGCTCAGGTAGGAACGCAGGCATGACCGAGGTCGAGCCGGTAGCAATCACGACTTTTTTGGCACTGAGCCGGGCCGTACCGTCGGCGGATTTGATCTCGAGCGTGGTCCGGTCCACGAAACGCGCGGTCCCGGAAAACTGTTTCACCCCATGCGCGTGGAGCAACTGGTTGATCCCGTTGCGCAATTGTTCAACGGCCCGGTTCTTGTGCGCGACTAACGCCGCATAATCAATCGCCACACCAGTTGCTTTAATGCCACGCGTCGTAGCATCGGAGATGCGCGAATAAAGCTCGGCCCCCGAGATCAGCGCTTTAGTGGGAATGCAACCCCAGTTAAGACATGTGCCGCCCAGTTGCTCGCGCTCGATGATCGCCACTGACGCGCCCAGTTGTGCTGCACGGATTGCGCACGGGTATCCACCCGGCCCCGCGCCTATTACCACGAGGTCAAACGTTTCCATAGCTCGATGTCCTCAAGTTTCGCCTTGATCGCATTGATGAAATTCGCCGCCAGCGCGCCGTCTATCAATCTGTGATCGGCCGCAAGCGTCATTTTCATGAGCGACCGGATCACGATCTGATCGTTCCGCACTGCAGGCTGTTTCAACGTGCTCGCCACCGCAAGTATCGCGCCTTCCCCAGTGTTGATTATCGGGTGGAAACTCTCGACGTTTAACATTCCCATGTTGGTGATCGTGAACGTACCACCACTCATTTCCTCAGGGGTCAGTTTGCCGGCACGCGCTTTCTCGACAAGTTGCTTGGCGCGCATGCACAAGTCCAAAAAAGTCAGCTCTTCCGCCATGTGTATCACCGGCACGACCAACCCGCCCTCGACAGAGACGGCTATCCCTAGGTTGACATGGCTGTGCCAGCGGACGTTTTTCCCATCGGTGCTGCTGTTAACCACTGGGAACTCCTGCAGCGTAAGCACCACCGCCTGCGCGATGAAGTCAGTGACAGTGAACGGCGCTCCCGCGGCCTTGAGCCCCTCCCGAAACGCGATAAGCTCGGTCATATCAACCGATACCGTAACATAGAAGTGCGGCTGCGTAGTGAAGCTTTGAGTAAGCCGTTGCGCAATGACCTGCCGCATTTTACTCATCGGCTTGGGCCGCTCAGCCAACGCGCGCTGGATATCGGCCACCGTAATCCGACCACCCGCCCCCGTACCGCGCACCTCCAAGACGTCAACTTTCTGTTTGCGCGCCAGCTCGAGCGCCGCAGGCGTGATCCGCAGGTTATGGTAGCCCCGTGCGTCCAAGTACGCACGCACATCGCGTTCGAGTATGCGGCCGTTCGGGCCTGTACCCGTTATCTTGGTGGGGTCGATCGCGCATTCTCTAGCTAATGCTTCCGCGCGCGGAGAGATTCTGAACACGGGCGCAGCCACTGGCGCATGAGGCACCGTCACTGGCTGCAGTGGTTGCACCTCTGCTGCCACAGGCGCAGGTTGGGGCACGGCCCGAGCCGTCGTAGGCACTACGGGGGGAGATACTGTACTCGCGACGCTTGGAACCGGCTTGCCGAACTTCGGCACTTCAGTGACCGGAACAGGCTCACCCGGTTGACCAATGTAGCCAACCACTGTCTGAACTGGGACAGCTACACCCGCCGGCACAACTATTTTGAGCAATATGCCCTCGGTAAACGCCTCGACATCCATTACAGACTTGTCCGTCTCGACCGTGAAAAGCACGTCACCCTTCGCTACCTTATCCCCCTCCTTTTTCCGCCATTCGACAATAGTGCTTTCCTCGGTCATCTGACCGAATTTCGGCATTGTGATCGGGGTCGGCATGGCTCCAACTACAGAATTTCGTATGCAGCATTAAGCAGGTCGTCCACGCACGGCAAAAAGGCTGCCTCCAATACGTGGCTCTGCGGCGCTATTCCGTTCTTGGCGCCGACACGCTTGACGGGTGCATCGAGGTAATCGAAAGCCAGCTCCTGGATCGTCGAGGCGATCTCGGCCGTGTAACTGCCAATATGCACGGCCTGGCTCGCAACAATACATCGGCCAGTCTTTTGCACCGAGCGCACGATCGTGTCCACGTCAAGTGGTACCAAACACCGAATGTCAATCACCTCGGCACTGACGCCGCGCTCGGACTGGAGCCGCTCCGCTGCTTTCAAGCAATCGTGAACTGCAGGGCCCCAAGCAACGAAAGTCAGATCTTTGCCCTCGCGCTTTACGTCTGCCACGCCCAGCGGTACCAAGTACTCCCCTTCTGGTACAAACCCCTTCAATCCGTAAAGCGCTTGGGATTCCACATACAGCACGGGATTGTTGTCGCGGATCGCGGCCTTCATCAAACCTTTGGCATCGTAGGGCGTCGACGGGTACACTACGTACAACCCTGGGATGTGGCAGAAAATGGACTCGAGCGTTTGGCTGTGCTGCCCACCGTAACCTTTGCCTGCCCCCACTGACGCGCGGATGACAAGCGGCACTTCGATCTGTGCGCCGCTCATGTAGTGCCACTTGGCAGCTTGGTTGCCAATCTGGTCTGAAGCCATTAAGGCAAAGTCCATGTACATCAGCTCGACCACGGGCCGCAGGCCCTTCATTGCCGCGCCCACCGCCGTGCCACAAATGCACGCTTCACTTATCGGCGTGTTAAACACGCGGTCGCGCCCGAACGCCTCGAGCAAACCTTTGGTGAGCTTGAACGCGCCACCGTATTCGGCCACATCCTCGCCATACAAAATCACGCGCGCGTCACGAATCATTTCCTCGACAATGGCCTCGCGGATGGCGTCGCGGTACGTAATCTGGCCGTCGGTCCGCTTGGCCACTGGCGGCGGCCCCACCAGCTTCGGATTGCGGAATTCCGGCGGTACAACCTCGCACTTGGTGTGCGTGTACATGTACTTAATGACGTCCTTGGGATCGGGATCTGCGGCGGCTGCCGCGCGAAGTGCGGCGCGCTTGTTTCGCTCGCGCACGCGCAGCTCGATTGCTTCGATTCCCGCACGGTCGAGCACACCACATTCAAGCAATTGCTTTTTGAAAGTTTCGATTGGGTCGACCGCTTTCCATGCGGCTTCCTCTTCCTTGGTCCTGTACTCGATGCGGGGATCGCTAAGCGAATGCCCCCAATACCGGTACGTGTGGACATCAAGTAACACTGGCCCAGCACCCTCCCGGCAAAGTCGGGCTGCGCGCCGCACCGCGTCGCGGACCGCCAGCACATCCATTCCATTAACTACTTCCGCGTGCATGTTGTTGTTCGCGAACCCGGCGCCGCGCCGCGCAAGGTAATCAACGCCCATCACTTCGTTCCGCGTGCGATGGGTCATGCCGTATTGGTTGTTCACAATCAAATAAATGATCGGCAAGCCGAACTTGTGCTCGCCCGCCAACTCGTTGGTGAACTGCGCCTGGCACGCCCAGTTCAGCGATTCGAGCACCACCCCGTTGGCAAACGCGCCGTCGCCGGCAAAACAACAAACCACACTGTCTTGGCGCAGGTACCTGATCGCCATCGCCGCCCCTGTCGCAATCGGCACGCCCCCGCCAACAATTGCATTGGCGCCCAGGTGCCCAACCGTGAAATCAGCTATATGCATGCTGCCGCCGCGACCTTTGCAATAACCGTCTTCCTTGCCGAAAAGTTCGCATATGGTGCGGTACAGATGCTCCTCGAGTGCGGCTTCGACTAACTCTTCGCGTGTCGTCGCAGTGCAATTTGGCACCCGCTGTTTCAACTGCTCGAGCGTCATTGCGCGAATGGCAGTAGTGCCCTTGGCTAGCGACTCGCCATGCCCGCGGTGCGTACTCGTTATGTTGTCGCGTATGCTCAAAGCGGAACACGCCCCCACTGCAGTGGCCTCTTGGCCAGCCGATACATGCGTAGGCCCGCGGTAATCGTACCCGGGCAGCGGCTCGTATCCGCCCGACCGGAGCTTGACTATCATTTCTTCAAGCTCGCGCACGATCAACATGTCCTCGAACAACGCGACTGCTTCCGAAGGCGTAATCGTGCCCGCCTCAAGCTCTTTTGCCAGACTCCCGCTGTAGCGGTATGCAGGAATGGTCCCACAATTAATCTCGAACGGCCTGAAGTCAGGCCTTAGATCACTCAAATAAACTGGTGACGCTTTGGCTAACATAAACTCTGCTCGGGGATAAAAATTTTACACTCGCACAACTTCGATCCCTTTCTTGGCGAGCTGCCTTGCCAACGCTTTGTCGAACTGCTTATCCGTAATCAGCACGTGAACATTTTCGAGCCGCCCCGCACGCGCAAACGACACGCGACCAGCCTTGGTACTGTCGGCCAGCAATATGACGCGCCGCACCTGACCCATTACTAACTCCTTGGTAAAAGCTTCGCTAGGGTCGGTAGTGGTCAATCCTGCTTCGAGCGACAACCCCATCGTACCCATGAAGGCCTTGTCCAGGTGCAGCTCTTGCAAAACCCATCGTGTAAGTGGCCCAACCAAAGTCTGGCTGATCCGCCGAAGTTCGCCTCCGATCAAAATCAGGCGCGGGCCTTGACCCGCCAGCTCGGACGCCGCACGCAATGAGTTGGTCACTACGATTATATTCGTTCGGTCACGAAGCAACCGCGCAAGCTCAAGCACGGTACTTCCACCGTCCAAGTAAATTGTGTCGCCTGGCTCGATGTATTCCAACGCCGCGCGCGCGATCCGGCGCTTTTCCTCAGTCGAAATCGAAGCCTTCGCCTCAAAAACAGGCTCGCCTAAGCTGCTATCAATGCACACTGCGCCGCCGTGTACGCGTTTGACCTCGCCGAGCTTTTCCAAGTGCGCCAAGTCGCGTCGCACCGTGGCCGGTGACGCGCGGAGCTCGCGGCACAGGTCCTCAACCCTCACTACCCTGTGTTGTCGCAGGACCTGTCGAAGCCTCTCCCAGCGCTCGGGCGCCAGGCCGCACTTGAACGTGTTCGCCATGATTGTTTGCGATTGATTTAGCGCGAATTCAATCAAAGTCAATCAGAAAAATGCTTCAGGTACCAAACACTGCCCAGCCGACGCCAAAAGCATTCAGCGATTGACAAAATACCGATCGAGCTGACATTTCCTCTGCACATTAACTCAATCGGGAAATGAGCTTTGCAAAACAATTCTTGAGTGAAGTCCAAACTGTAGCGGCACGGCTCGACCCGGAAGCAATCGAGCGAGTTGCGGAAGCGCTGGCACTGGTCCGAACGCGCGGCGGCCGCGTGTTTGTACTTGGCGTCGGCGGCAGCGCCGCCAATGCAAGCCACCTGGTCAATGACCTGCGAAAGTTGTGCGGCATCGAAGCGTACGCACCGACTGACAACGTGTCGGAATTGACCGCACGGACAAACGATGACGGCTGGCCCAACGTGTTCGCCGAATGGCTCAAGACAAGTCGGCTCAACGCGAACGACGCAGTGTTGATTTTTTCCGTCGGCGGCGGGGATGTTACGCGCAACATTAGCCCGAACATTGTGCGCGCAATCCAATTCGCCAAGCAGGTGGGCTCCACTGTACTGGGCGTGGTCGGCCGTGACGGCGGCTACACAGGACAACAGGCTACAGCGTGCGTTGTCGTGCCCACGGTTAATCCTGAGCACGTTACGCCGCACACGGAGGCGTTCCAAGCTGTCATAATGCACCTTTTGGTGAGCCACCCGAAACTGAAGCTAAATCCGCCGAAGTGGGAAAGTACGAAGTAACTTCATGGGGCGCTCAGCCGAGCTTCACGGGCCGCCCTGCTGTGTTCCTGGACCGCGACGGGGTTATCAACCGCGCGCTCCAGCGCGAGGGCAAGCCATACGCGCCCACATGCTTGGCTGAATTCGAGCTTTTGCCGGGCGTAGTAGAAGCGTGCAATCAACTCAAACATGCGGGATTCCTCTTAGTGGTGGTAACCAACCAGCCTGACGTGGGGCGCGGGATGCTGGCGCGCGAAACGGTTGAAGCCATTCACGCGCACATGCTCGAACTTCTCCCGATTGATCGCGTTGAGGTGTGTTACCATTCGGGTTCGGAACCTGTTGCGTGCGACTGCCGTAAGCCCAAGCCAGGAATGCTCTTGCGGGCGGCAGCAGCCCTTCTGATAGACCTTGCGCGGAGTTGGATGGTCGGAGACAGATGGCGCGACGTCGAGTGCGGACGCGCTGCAGGGTGCCGCACCATACTGATTGACTACGGCTACGCTGAGCCGCTGCCGCACGAGCCCGATTTCCGCGTACCAAACCTGCTTGAGGCAGCTCGTATTATCATTGAGAAATCGCGCAGTTGACATATTCTGGGCCGGAACTGGTGTGCGGACAACCGGCGGGTTTATGAAAAGTCTGTCTGAACTAAAAATCAAAATTTTTGCCGACGGCGCTGATAAACAAGGCATGCTAAGCCTTAACGCGAACCCGCTAATCAAGGGGATGACGACGAACCCCAGCTTGATGCGCAAGGCGGGTGTGTCCGACTACGAAGCGTTTGCAAAAGAAATTCTGCAGGTGATCACAGAGAAACCGGTCTCGTTCGAGGTCTTCTCCGACGAGTTTCCGGAGATGCGCAGGCAAGCGCTCAAAATCAGCAGTTGGGGGAAAAACGTGTATGTGAAAATTCCGGTCACGAATACGCGCGGCGACTCATCGGTACCGCTGATCGCCGAGCTTGCACGCGAAGGGGTTAAACTCAACATCACCGCCATGCTGACTGTCGCGCAGGTCGAAGCTGTTGCGCGCGCGCTCCAGCCAGAAGTGCCAGCATTTTTGTCAGTATTCGCGGGCAGAATCGCTGACACTGGCGTGGACCCCATGCCGATCATGCGCGCAAGCAAAGCTGCGCTGGCCGGGCTACCCAGAGCCGAGCTGATCTGGGCCAGTGTTAGAGAGGTGCTGAACATTTTCCAAGCCGAGGAATGCGGGTGCGACATCGTGACTGTGCCTCACGATATTCTGGCCAAGGCCATGAAACTGGTGGGCATGGACCTGGCTGAGCTTTCGCTCGAGACAGTCAAAATGTTCGCCGCCGATGCCCGCGCAGCAGGATATTCGCTTTAAGACATCGCTATGCCCTAAGCTGAATACCGCCCTAAATTAAAGTGCATACAGCTTCGTAAACAGACTCAACACTCACGGAC
>JANWZY010000101.1 GCA_025061935.1 Verrucomicrobiia bacterium | reverse complement strand
TAGCATTTTTGAGCGACTCACGTTCCACGCGTGAGACGGTAGCTAAAAAACTGTTGTGTAAAAAGGCCAAAACCGGGTTTTTGCTCGTGCGCGGTATGGGTTGTGCGCCCGATTAAAAGCAGCACTTGCGTTTGGGCTGGTAGCTGCTAAGTTTGGTGCGGTTTTTGATTTATGGCACGGTTTTGTGAATTAACAGGACGCGGCCCGCGCAAAGGCAATGTGGTCTGGCGCAGGGGCAAGCCCAAGAAGGCGGGCGGGATCGGTACGCACGTGACGGCGGTGAACCGTCGCCGGTACCTCCCGAATTTGCAGCGTGTGAAAGCGCTCATTGACGGGCAGGTGCGCTACGTGCGGGTATCAACTCGCGCGCTCAAGAAAGGCTTGATTGTCAAGCCGCCGAAGCGGAACTGGCAGCCTGCCGAAGCGAAGGCTTGAGGCACCAAGACATGCTTTCGTGAGGCGGGGTGACAGCCCCGCCTTTTTGTTTTGTGACAGCGGGTCATTTCGTTCGCTGTCCGGTTGGCTGCTGAACGCGGGCCTGTAGCTTTACTGCTTGCCCGATTGGCGGCGCATGATCGCGCGCTTCAATTCGCGCTCGGCGGCTTCACGCTTGAGCGCTTCGCGCTTGTCGTATTGTGCTTTGCTCCGGCCGACGGCCAGGGCGACTTTGACCTTCCCGTTTTTCCAATAGAATGATAGCGGTACCAGTGCGTTTCCTTTGATGCGCGCGAGCGCGTCGAGCCGGTGTATCTCGCGCTTGTGCAACAGCAGCTTGCGCGGTGCTTTCGGGTCGTGATTGAGCCGGTTCGCGGGCGCGTATTCGGGGATGTGCGCGTTGAGCAGGAATATCTCACCGCCTTCGACGCGCGCGTATGCGTCGGAGATCTGTGCTTTGCCGGCACGGAGCGATTTGACTTCCGACCCCCGCAATACTATGCCGGCCTCGATTGTCTCGAGTATGTGGAAATCGCGCCGCGCCTTCGGATTCGTGACTATGTCAGCCATTGTTGTGCCGTCAGCTTTGAAGCTGCGGTCACCAAAAGTGCGGATCGGCGCGTGCCTTCGCGCGTGCGCGCCGGCTCGCAACTGTTGCTAGCGTCGTTTCCGCTTTTTCGGCACGGGCTGGACCAGCTCGACCGGCTCGGGCAATTCCCAGCCGATCTTGCCCTCGGCGATCTCACGTAAAGCAATATCCACCGGTTCAAGATTCTGACCATCTGAGATCAGAGGCCGGCCTAGCGGCCCTACGCCAGCGTTTAACTGGCGCACGCGCCGCGCCACCAGATTGATCAAAATGTTCGGGTTACCGACCTTTTCCAGGGCTTTTTTGCAAAGTTCCGCGTTCACTTTTCCCTCACCACGCAAAAGCAAGGTTCGCAAAGATACCTTTCCAAGTGCTGCTGGCAACACCAAAGTGCGACCAAGTTGCCAGGCACATAAAAATAGCGAGTTTTAGGTTATGTGCAACTGTGCGGCACTCTGCGACCGGGCCATGAGGTTGCGTGGCGCAGGCCCGCTCAGAGAAGCGGTCAAGCTCAACCGGGCTAGAGGCATCTGCCCATCGATGTGGTGTGCGGCGCGCCTGTTAAGTGCACGGGCCTGGCGGTTGTGCGGTTTTAGTGCGAGTCTACAGCGTTGCCTGTACGGCGGAGGTTGTGTTTGAACATGGGCCAACCGCCTGTGGCCAGCTTGTTGGTTCCGAACAGGGCATGGAAGCTGCCGCCGCAAAGGCCTGCGTAAATTGTCCCGTCGCTACCTATGGCTGGTGACGCGGTACCGCCGCCGCCCCCGAGCCATTTCTGCCAGCGCCACGCACCTGCAGCGCTGTAGCTCACGATCACGCCGTCACCGTTGAACACGTACACGCCGCCGTCGTCTGTAACCACAGGTGCCGAGTCTGTCCATTGGTGCGCGCTGATTTTTTTGTCCCATTCCTTTGTGCCGTCGGGGCTGATGCGCAGGAGCCGGTCGGTTGCGATGCAGAAGATCGAGCCGTCGGGTGCAATTACGGGTGAGCCTTCGCTGACACCGCCTGTCCAAAGTTGCCATTTGAGTTTACCGTCGGCGCCAATGGCGTAGAGCCGGCCGTCAACGGAGGCGAACACGACTGTGCCATCGGGGCCTATTGCGGGCGAAGCGAGTACCGGCCCGCCGGTCTTGAACGACCACAGCTTGGTGCCGTCGGGGCTGAGCGCGTACAAGTGCGCGTCATGTGAGCCGAAATAAATCGTACCGTTTGTGTCAATTGCAGCAGATGATGTGATTGGGCCGGCGGTGGCTAGCTCCCACTGTTTTTGGCCTGTCGCATCGAGCGCGTAGAATTTCTTGTCCCACGATCCGAAATAGACCGTGCCGGTGCGGCCTATTGATGGTGACGCGTCCACCCAACCGCCTGTACGGAACCGCCACTTGAGTTTGCCCTCGGGCGTGACCGCATACATGTACTTGTCGCGTGCCCCAAAGTAGATGGTGCCGTCTGCGCCAATTGCAGGGGTAGACTTGATTTCGCTCAATGCGCGGAACGTCCACTTGATCCGTCCGTCGGGCTGGAAAGCGAAGAGCAGTTTTTTCCATGACCCGACGTAGATTGTGCCATCCGGCGCGATTGCCGGCGATGAGTCAGGATAATAAACTCGCACCCAGTTGGTCCATAGCACTGTGCCGGGCGCGCGATTTGTTTCTGCGGGCCGTGCACACGCCGGGAACGCGGCAACGCATGCCACCAGCAACAATTTGTATCCGGATCGGTGTTTCATCTTGCAGAGCCTGCCGCACAAGCTGTTGTCAGGCTCTTTGGAAATTCGCGCGCCGGTCATTGTGGTTTCAGGGGGCCATTGACTCAAGGTCAAAAAGCCGTGCTAGGCGAAACCTGTGCACGCAGCGCATGCTGTGCACTCGCAAGCGCCCAAGTTGGGCACCAAACAGACTTGCGAAATGCGATAGAGCTGCATTTTTGACCCCGGCTAACACCATTTGCCGCACGTTTTGGCCGCCATTACTGCGGGGGGAATACCCGGAACGGCTATTTACGCGACGGACGGTGGCACCGCGCTTGTCGGTGCTGTCAAACTGAGCCTTTGGTTAAACTTCCTGTCCACGCTGGGACAGCATCTTTTCAAGCTCCGTGTTCATTCATGCCTTTGCCTGCCTGGCGCCGAGCAGACTATTGGCGGCACCGCTCACCCGGCGTCGGTCGTGTGCGTGTGGGCCTTGTGTTTGTGGCTGCTCAATAATCGTACAGGCCGGGGTCGCGTGTGTACCCGCCTCCGCCGCCGCCGAACTCGTCTTCCTCATCTGTCGGGCCGCCGAAGAATTCGCCGAGCACCTCGCCCATGTCTTCCTCGACTTTTTCCGGGTCTTCACCTGCCTCGAGCCGTTTGATAGCCACGTCGAGTTCTTTCGGGACCGAATCCGGCGGCATGATCTCCTTCATTTTCTTCATCATGTAGGCTATGTGCCGCGGGTTATTTTCGTCCAAGTGTTCGATGTCGCGCTCAAGCTCGCGGATGACGCGCTCGGCGCGCGCTTCGTCTATGTCCGGAATGGGCGGCTCTGGCCCTTCGCCGGATTCGCCGCTTGATTTCGGCTCTGGCACACGCTTCAGCGTGCTGAACCGGCTGATTTGTTTGACCATGTCTTTGTTGCCGCACTTCGGGCACGTGGGCAGCCGATCCGGATTTACGCGCTTCGAGAGGAAGCTGTAAATCCGTCGGCACTTCGGGCATGCGAATTCGTAGATGGGCATGGGACGTCACGAGGTTGAGTAGTTCGAACTTCGTAGTGACTTATTGCTGGAGCAATGTGTTTCGCCGGTTGGCGAAACTGAATGTTCAAATCGCCGGCTTGTAGGGTCCCTGGACATGGTCATTGTCATTGGCTTGTGCTGTGGAGTCGGCCATGTGCGTCCAGGTAAAACTCAAGTGCTTCAGCTACGCCGTTCCCGTGTGGCATGCTGGCGATGTACCCGTTCTGAGCCGCTACCGCTTGTTTAACCTGCGCGATCGCGTTTGCTGGGGCAGCAAGCCACCGTGCATGTTCGAGCTTTAACATGGGTAAATCGTTTAGGTGGTCGCCTACGGCAAATACTTGCTCCGGGCGCAGGCCGAGTAGCCGCGCGATTTCAGCCAGCGCGGTACCTTTACTGAAGGCTTCATGACTGAACCGCGCATACACGTCGTTTCGTACCACGGTAAGTCCGGGTACAGTGCGCGCGTACTGGTCGAGGAACTCGTAAATTTGGTCTGCGTCGCCGTTGTTCCCGGCCAACAGGCACAAGGGCGAGTATGGGTCTTGATACACAGTTGCCTTGAACCGGCTTGTGATCCAGTCGGCCAGGCGCGGCACGTCCGGTCGGATCCGTTCGAATAGCTCTTGGTGGAGCCGGGTGCATTTTTCGTTCCAGCTCGCGTGCGGGACAAACTTGGCGCCGTCGCGCACGTAGATTTCGCGCTCGACAAGCACGATGAAATCTGGCTGCACGCTCGCGTTTGCGCGGCCCAGCGCCTCCATCAGCCCTGACATGTCGCGTCCTGTATTGACGACCCATTTGGCGCCGCGCGATTGGAGTTGTGCAAGTAGTTGTTGGAGCCGCACCGGAATGGGCGGGTTCTCGAACTCGGCAAAGAGCGTCCCGTCAAAATCTGTCGAGATCAGCTTAATGTCCCTAGTCATACAACTGGCGAAATTGTGCCGTGCACGGTATTATTTTCATGGCGCCTGCGTGGTGTCAAAAGGCTTTGTTATGAAAACAGCTTACGAGCTTGTAATGGAGCGGTTGAGCAAGACTGCCCCGGCAATCAAGCTCACCGATGAACAGAAGCGTCAACTTGCTGAGCTTGATTCCGTCTATTCGGCCAAAATCGCCGAGCTCGAAATTACGCTGAAGGATCAGATAGCCAAGGCTGTGGGTGCAGGGGACTACCTTAAAGCCCAAGAACTCGAGCAGCAACTTGTGAACGAGCGGAAGAAGCTTCAAGCCGAGCTTGAGGCGAAGAAAGAAGCTGTGCGCCAGGGCAAGAAACAAGCGCAGTGAGGGGCTCGCCGCGCTTGTCTGCCGTTGGATTTGACACGGCGCGGGAATGGGGGCGGGCTGCGCGCGGTGCCAGGCAAACGAATGTCTGCGCTGCCCCTGGGATGAGCACTTTATCTGTTGGCAAGTCGTGCTTAACCCGGATATTTCACACTCTGCACCGGACTTTGATGTTAGCACCGGGCTTCAGCCCGGTGTACTCAAGATTCAAAGCCACTGAGCCGTTTCAACGGCTTTCTGGCACAGTGCTAAAGCCGCTGAAGCGGCTTTGTGGTCGGCTTGACCAGCATTGAGCGGGCTGAAGCCCGGTGCTAATAAAACGAGTGTGAAATATCCGGGCTAAGCAGGACCAAATCCCGAAAAAACGGCACTAAAATCCATGCAAAACACTTCATGGAGGGCGATCCCAGCCTGCTGCCGGGCAACCGAACATCAAATCCACCAGTTGTCCTTAAATTCGGACAGGCGCGCTTCCGAAACCTCGTCGGCTGCGCCAACTAAAAGAAGCCAGCGCCCGTTTGATGCGCACGCTTTAGCGTGGTTCCTTGCCAGACCTGAAGCGCGTAATCAAATGCTGTATGCACACACCTTGTTATGCTTTGTGGCGGCGGCGAAAAGGCGGGCCTCCACGGCTCGGCGTCTTAACTTTTGCATTCACCCACCTACCACACACACCGAGCATGGCGCAGCTAAAGCTTTTACTCATGCAATGATTGAACCGTTGCGTGCGTCAACGGCAAAATGCACCGTGGCATGTTGACCACGTACGCAGATTGTGGAACAAGCGCGGTGAACCAGGAGATGAAAGCGGACTTGCTTGCATGGCTGGCGATTTTCTCTACTCGAAAAGTACGCGGTTTCGCAGCGCGGGCTGGCGGAGAGGGAGGGATTCGAACCCTCGATACGGCTTTTGGCCGTATAACGGTTTAGCAAACCGCCGCCTTCAGCCACTCGGCCACCTCTCCAGCCTTCCAGTGTAGGTGGCGCAACAAATTTAACACACACGCCTTCGGCTTGTCGCCAAAAAAATCGAGTTTTTCAGGACACCTGGCCATGTATGAGCTGAATGTCCGGATTTGACCCTCCTTAACACCTGTCCCGCATTCCGTTGACCCGCCGGCAAGAGGCTAGCGAAGAATTGCAACTGCCCCTGTCAAGGGTTAAGATTTGTACGACGCGACAAGAACTGAGCGGATCTATGAATGCGCGCGTAAACGCCTTCGGTTTCGCTTTCGCTTTCTTGGCATTGCACGGTTTTGCGCAACTGGCGTTGCCAACCGGACCGACCACGGCCGGTGCCACGTCTGAACAGGCGCCCCCTGCGCCAGGCCGCGCGAAAATTAGCTTCGCCGAGTCAATGCACGACTTTGGGAAAGTCAAATCGGGCGTAGTGGTCACGCACGAGTTTATGTTTACGAACGTGGGCGATGCACCGCTCGAAATTACTGGCGTGCGCACTAGCTGCGGCTGTACCACCGCCGGTGAATGGTCGCAACGCGTCGAGCCGGGCATGACAGGCCGGATACCGGTCCAATTCAACACGGGCGGGTTCGCTGGCATGGTAATGAAAACCGTGACCGTTGATTCGAACGATCCGGAGCGTCCTTCGGTCGTATTACAGCTTCGCGCTAACGTATGGAAGCCTGTGGATGTGAACCCGCAGTACGCGGTAATTTACGCGAACGCCGAAACGGTGGCTGAGAGCATGGCGGCGGTCCGTATCACGAGCAACGATGACCAGCCGTTGGAATTGTCACCGCCAGAGTGTAACAACGCATACTTCACTGCGGCGCTGAAAACGATTCAACCCGGGAAAGAATTTGAGGTCGAAATCCGGCCAGTGCCGGAACCGAACCCGATGAACCGTCAGGGTGTCGTCACGCTCAGGACCACATCTACAAACGCGCCTCTAATCGAAATCCGCGCTATGACGATTTTGCAACCCGTCGTGATAGTCACCCCGCCACAAATACATCTGCCGCCCGGACCGCTGCCAAGCCAGATAGCAATCACCCTGACCGTACGGAACGCAGGCACAAATGCCATGGCGCTCTCGGACGCACGTGCAACTGTGCCCGGCGTGAACGTGGAGATCAAAGAAATGGAACCCGGGCGGGCGTTCAATGTAATTGCTCAGTTCCCTGCGGGATTCGTGGTGCAGCCCGGCCAGCCGGCCGAGGTGACGTTTAGGTCAAGTCACCCGCTTTACCCCGAATTCCGTGTCCCGGTAGTGCAGCCATATCAGCCCGGCGCTCCGCCAGGGCCCAGGGCAGCACTGGTCAAGCCCGGGCCGCACTCGTAGCGCGCGCGCCCGGCCTAAAAATGAACGTGCCTGTTGGTAACCCAACAGAGGATGATCGGTCCGGGCGCAGTTCCTGGGCCGTTTTGACAGAGGCCGTTGCGGTAGTAGCGACCGGCGCGATCCTCGGCTTGGTTATTAATTCGATATCACCGCGCGGGCTTAAGCTCACTCGCAATTATTTCCCGGGCGCAATACACCCTGCTCAGTTAAGCGAAACACACGATGCCAAAACAGTTCGCGCAGCGCAGCCACCACATCACCTGGCCGAGCATGTCCTAGCCAGACTCAAGGCCAAGAACCTGAATGCGATTGGATTAGACCGCGCGAAAGCGCTTTTCGCCGACGCGCGCCGCGCCTCGGGCCTAGTTGTATTTTTGGATGCGCGCGACGAGAAACAGTTCGCCGCCGGCCATATTCCAGGCGCATACTTATTCAATCACTATCGCGCGGAACGGTATTTGCCTAATGTCCTACCAGTGTGCATGAACGCTCAGCAGGTTGTAATCTACTGCTACGGCGCCGATTGCGAAGACAGCGAGTTCGCGGCAGTACTGCTCCGCAATGCCGGCGTGCCGAATGAAAAACTGTTCGTTTACACTGGCGGGTACGCCGAGTGGCATGCGAACGGATTGCCCATAGCTACAGGGCCGGCGCCGATGCTGTCCGAGCCTGCACCGAAATGAACATGTTGCCGAAGCATGTTGTCCTGGCCATAACCGATGCGGGGGGCATAATCGCTCGCCTGGTCGTAGGGGGGATGTTCATCTACACAGGCTTGAGTAAAGGGCTGGACCCGGTCGCGTTTTTGAAGCTGTTGCGGCAATACGAAATCGTGCACACACCGCTCCTATTGAACATGATTGCAGGTGTCCTCCCGTGGTTCGAGGTTTTCTGCGGGAGTTTGCTTGTCGCCGGCGTTGCCGTTCGCGGCACAGCGGTAACTGTGCTGGCCATGCTCATACCGTTCACGATCGTCGTGTTACGCCACGCACTGCGGTTGCAAGCGGCTGCAAACATCCCGTTTTGCGCTGTCAAATTCGACTGCGGCTGCGGCACCGGTGAAGTCTACATTTGCGCCAAATTGATCGAGAACGCGATCCTCGTGTTCCTGACCATCTGGCTCGCTGCGGGCGCCGGGCGCAAGCTGGCTTTGCGGTACCAGTTGCTCAGGTAGACTCGAATTTGACGCATACGCCGCTTGGCTTTACGTTCTTGCGACATGTGTCTGGCTGTTCCAGGCAAGATCGAAAGCATTGAGGCTTCTGACCCGCTGACGCGACTTGGCAAGGTCAACTTTGGCGGGGTAGTCCGGGAAGTGTCGTTGGCGCTTGTGCCCGACGCGCAGGTCGGCGATTACGTGGTCGTACATGCCGGGTTCGCTATCAACCGGCTGGACGAAGCCGAGGCGCAAAAAGTGTTTGAATACATTGCTGCGCTCGGCACAGCGCCGGGGCTAAGTCCATCGAATACCGGTTAAACGCGCACCAGGCGCAACTGCACGTGCACAGAGGTGCTGGCTGCGCGCGTGGTTAATTGTACGTCGGCCCTGTGAAGTACGTGGACGAATACCGGAACGGCGCTGCAGCGCATCGGCTTGCGGCCGAAATTCGCGCCGCCACGACCCGTCCATGGACGATTATGGAGATTTGCGGCGGCCAGACGCACGCCATCCTACGGTTCGGAATAGACCGACTTTTGCCGCCTGAAATCACCCTGATCCACGGCCCCGGGTGCCCAGTCTGCGTCACACCTGTCGAGCTAATTGACAAGGCTATCGAGATCGCGTCCGTGCCCGGAGTTATCTTTTGCTCTTTCGGCGACATGCTGCGTGTGCCCGGCAGCGCCAGCGACCTCTTATCAGCCAAGGCACGGGGCGCGGATGTGCGCATGGTTTATTCGGCGTTGGACGCGTTGCACATCGCCGAGAAAAACCCGCGCCAGGAAGTGGTTTTCTTCGCTGTCGGATTCGAAACCACCGCGCCCACAACAGCACTAGCCGTGCTCGAGGCAGCGCGGCGGAACCTGCGAAACTTCTCTCTGCTCGTAGCACACGTGCGCGTGCCGCCAGCAATCGAGTTGATCCTGAGCTGCCCAGAGACACGTGTACAGGGGGTGCTCGCCGCAGGCCATGTTTGCACTGTTATGGGTTGGATCGAGTACGAACCTATTGCGGCGAAGTATCGTGTGCCGATCGTCGTGACCGGGTTCGAGCCGCTGGACATCTTGCACGGGTTGCTCATGTGCGTGCGCCAACTCGAGCGCGGCACCGCGCGCGTCGAAAACCAATACACCCGGGTGGTGATTCGCGAAGGGAACCGCCACGCACAAGAGCTTATGAACAAAGTGTTCGAGCGTGTGCCGCGAAACTGGCGCGGCATAGGCATTATCGCTGATGGTGGGCTGGGCCTGCGCCATGAATACGCGCCCTACGACGCCGAATCCAAATTCGGCAAAGCT
>JANWZY010000100.1 GCA_025061935.1 Verrucomicrobiia bacterium | reverse complement strand
GGGCTATGGCCTGTCCCCCTCTTGGGCTTGATAAGCTGTGAATTAACGCCGTCGGGCGGAGCAGAATCTTGGCCCGGCACGCATGCGGCGCCGAGCAGCGGTTTAACTTCCAATACGACCCCCACATTCCAAAATTTTTGTCCCACCTGGGACAAAAATTTTGACAGCACTCTTCGAGTGCACGCACCCAGCCAGCGAGTGCTGCGCACAATGCGTCGCCGGATGCATCCGGGCTTGCTGCACGCGTGTTGTGACTCGCAGTAGTGGGTAACATCCTCTCATTGGCACCGGGCTCCAGCTTGGAGAACGCCAGCGCCGAGGCAGGAAACCGTTTCAACTGCTGCTGATACAGGGAAAAAAGCTGAAGCTGCTCTGGGTTCGGCTGGCTCAATGTTTCGCTGTGCTGAAGCCCGGTGCTGATGGAACGGGTGTAGAAGCCCGACTTAATGGCCGAGCCGCTTGGTGACTCTGAAAAACCGTTGGGGCGCGTCGGATGCCGGACTGTAAAACTCAGTTTCCCAGAACCGGCCTGTGACATTGGTCACAAGCACCATTCCGGTGCCCAGGTTCGTGGTTGAATAAACGTCGTAGGTTGCCCCCGGCACAGACGGCCAGCTCAGGCGTGCCAATTTAACCCCCCAGAGCGTCCAGAAACTCAAATCGAGTTGGAGTGCCCGATCGCACTGAAGCGGCTCCGTGCCCATGAGTTGCTCGCGCGCGTTTGAAAATCCGTCGTTGTCCGGGTCGTCACGCGGCCCGAACGCGAGGTGTCCGATCTTGGCTTGTTCCCACACATCATCTAGCCCGTCGCGGTCGGCATCGGTAATCTGCACGCCGCGCAAAATCAGGCTCGCGCTGCGGACGACACCTGTCCCGCCCGCCGACTCATCGCCGACGCACAATGTCCATCGCCCCGCACCCGGTTCAAAGAAATGGTGCGTGGACCAGTACGCCCAGTCCGGGCCGAACGCGTTCGTGTCGTCGTTGTAATGCGCGAAAACGCTGCGTGTACCCGCCGGCGACACCAGCGTGATGCGCAGGTCGCCGCGCACAGGGTGTTCGATGTTCAACCGCACCCCCACAAACTCGCAGATAACCGGCGCTTGAATGTCGAAGTGGATATTTGTGCTGTGGAGCCGTAGCTGCGCGCGCGCAACCTGGTTGGTTTCGAACAACGCCTTCAGTGCTTCGCCGTCTGCGTTGCTGATGAACACGGCTGGAATGGGCACGTAATCCGTCCCGAGCATTGCAATCAGGCCGTCATTGACAGGGTCGTTGTTGTAGATGATTGCAAACGCGGCGCCGGCAGCGGCAGCGTTGTTTATCTTGACCGAGAAGTCCGCCTGGCCGCGCAATATCAGTGCGCCTTTGTTGGTGAGGTTAATCGGTGGCACGTTTGTCGCCAGCCCGATGTAAACCAATGGCAGCGCCGGAGTCGGTGCATCCGGATGCGGCCCGCCCGCGCCCGGCATGCAACGAATCGAGCGAAGTTCAGGGGGTACACCTGGGCCACTTACCATCACGCGCAGGCCGTCGTCCGGAATCTCGGCAGGTTGCGTGAGGGTCATTGTGACCGTGGTCAATGGCGGCCGGTTCGACCACTGCCGTGCGAGCCAGACCGCGTGGCCTGCGTCCGGCACGCCAAACCCGGCGTTGTGGCTCACGGCAAACCCGGCGGCATTGGTGACAATGTCCGGGTCTGCGGGGTCAACCTGGCGCGATGCCAGCACCAGGATCTGCTGGACATCACGATAGCTGAGTTGGGGGTTGGCCGATAGCATCAGCGCCGCGATGCCGGATACAAACGGTGCCGCGCCGGACGTGCCAACGAACCCGAGCCATGCGCCGGTGCGGTAATCGGCGTAGTCGTTGAAGTAATAAATGCCGGAGTTGACCCCGCGCTCGCTGCCCTGCAGGTCGAGTGTCAAAAGCCCTTGGTACCCGCTGCCGCCACCTGGCGCGGCGACCAACAAACACGCGCCCGGCTCGCTGTAGTCGGTCGCGCGGCCGCTCCGCGCCACTGCGCCCACGGCAATCACGTTCGGGTCGCTCACGTACCCGTCGTCATCGGCGCGCGCAAGCGAGGCGCGGTCGTTACCGCCGGCCCGGACCATTACGGTGCCAAGCCCGTTCCTGCCGAGCAGTGTCGCGTTGTAAATTCCGATCTGCTCGAGCAACGTCGGGCCGGCCTGGCGCTTGCCCGAGCCTGTACCCCAACTGTGGTTTTGCACGCCCACGATGTTCGAGGCGTACATGTACATGTCCATCAACCGCTCGTCGTCCACGAGCAGTGCGTTGGTGGTAAAAATGACCCAACTGGCGAGTCGCGCAAGCGGTGCTACGCCTGCCATGCCGCGGTTGTTGTCCGCCTCGGCCGCAATCAGCCCGGCCACCGAAGTGCCGTGCGTCCAGAACGCTTTCAACGGGTCGGTCGTGCCCCCGCCGAACGGAGCGGCGTTCGTGTCGCGCGTGTTGAAATTGAAGTGCGGCGCCCCGGCAAGCCGATTTGTCAGTTCAGGATGCACAAAATCGAGGCCCGAATCCGCCACGGCAACCGTCACGCCTTCGCCCCGCGTGTACGGCCATGCAGCGAGCACGTTGAGGTCGAACCCGAGCGCCTTGCCGTCCATGTCACGATTTTCCAGAGGCCATTGACCTTCGACGTACTGGTTGCCGCTGGTGTAGAAATACGGGCAAAAGTACGGGTCGTTGCTACGCAACGCGTACGGCCCGCGCAGGTCAACTGGCCGGCGCATGACCGGGTAACACGCTTGCACCTCGTGTCGCGCGGCCAGTTGGTGCGCTGCGGCGGCTGCAGCCCACGCATCCGGCGCCTGCAGAATGAAAATGTTCGACCCGACCACGCGCGCCGGCTCGAGCACGCCCCCAGCCAGGATTGAATCCAGCGTGTTAGTATTGGTAAGCTGGACAACAATTCGGCTTCCCAGCTCGAGGGTCGTTTCAGGCTCGTCTGCCGGGTGCGCGCGGAGCCAGTCTGTTTTGATGCCCGGCATTGCCGCCCTAAATGCGGTGTCCGGAATCGTGACCGAAAATTTGCGTGGCGTTTTGAAGGTGAATCCGACTTCGTGACTCGCTTGTGCTGAAAGTGCAGCTATACAAAAGGTTCCGAGCGCTAAGGCGGTGACCAGGCAGGTTCGTTTCATGCTGCTGCGAGCCTAGTTTCGGCATTGCGGCCGTTCAAGCGCAAGTTGTTGCCCCCGTTCCAGTTTTGGCTTTGAACTTTTGCAGCCGCCCAACCATATTCTGGGCATGGACAAAGAGCAGGTCGCAGCCATTCTGGTCGAGATCGGCACGTTGCTCGAGCTGAAAGGCGAGAACCCGTTCAAGACCCGCGCTTACATCAACGCCGCGCGCGCGATCGAAAGCTTGACCGAGCCGCTCGAGCATGTGGTGGCCGAAGGGCGTCTGGGGCAAATCAAGGGCATCGGCGAAAGCATTGCGAAGAAGGTTACGGAGCTGGTTACCACCGGCAAACTGGCCTACTACGACGAACTGAAGTCGAGCATACCCCCCGGGCTGGTCGCCATGCTCGACATCCCCGGCCTGGGCGCGAAACGGATTCTGACGCTGCACCAAAAGCTCGGGATTGACTCGGTCGAGAAACTCGAGGCGGCGTGCAAGCAGGGTAAGGTGGCCGAGCTGCCCGGGTTCGGCGAGAAACTGCAAGCAAACATCCTTGAGGGAATCCAGCGGCGCAGGTTGTATGCGTCGCGGCACCTGCTCGACAAAGCGCTGGGTGTGGCCGAGCCGATCCTCGACAGCCTGCGCGGGCACCCGGATGTGATCCGGTGCAGCATTGCCGGCAGCTTGCGCCGGTGGAAAGAAACAATCGGCGACATAGATTTCCTCGTCTCGTCGAAGAAGCCGACTGCCGTAATTGAATTTTTCACGCGTCAACCGGGCATCTTGAGCGTCAGCGCCAAGGGCGAGACCAAAGCCAGTGTGATACTCGAAGGCGGCATCCAATCCGACCTCCGCGTGGTCAGCGACAGAGAGTTCCCGTTTGCACTGGCATATTTCACCGGCAGCAAGGAACACAACATCGTCATGCGCCAGCGTGCCATTGCGCGGGGGCTGCGCCTGAACGAATACGGCCTGTTCAGGTCCAAGGAAGAGACGCGCGACCCGAAACTGCTCGTGCCGTGTAAGGATGAAGAGGAAATTTTCCAAAAGCTCGATTTGGCGTACATCCCGCCCGAGCTGCGCGAAGACCACGGCGAGTTCGAAGCGGCCGAACAGGGGCCGCTGCCGCGCCTGATCGAGTGGACCGACTTGAAAGGCTCGTTGCACAATCACTCGACCTGGAGCGATGGGCATCAAACATTGCCCGAGATCGTCCAGACCGCGCAGCAGTACGGCATGGCGTATTGGGCGGTTACGGACCACTCGAAATCGTCTTTCCAGGCGAACGGCATGGACGCCAAACGTCTGCGGCAACAGATCAAGGAGATTCGCGAGATCAACAAACGCCTTGCTGATGAAGGCAGCGAGTTCAGGCTCCTGACCGGGATCGAGGTGGATATTTTGAAGGACCGGCTCGATTTCGATGACGATTTGCTTGCCGAGCTTGACGTCGTGATTGCGAGCTTGCACATGCCATCGAACGATGAGGCCGAAAACACCAAACGCCTCATTCGCGCCGCGCAAAACCGGTTCGTGCACGCGCTCGGGCACATCACGGGCCGGTTGCTGCTCGAGCGCGATCCGTACCCGGTGAACGAGACGGCCGTCATCGACGCATGCGCCGAGACGGGCACATGGATCGAGCTGAATTGTCACCCACAACGGCTCGACATGGACTGGCGGCTCTGGCCGTACGCGAAGCGCAAGGGGGTGAAATGTGTCATTGGCCCGGACGCGCATCGCGCGACTGACATCGCATTTCTGCGCCTCGGCGTGGGCATCGCGCGCAAAGGCTGGCTCACCAGGGACGATGTGGTAAACACGCTCCCGTTGGAAAAATTGATGAAGGAACTGACCCGCAAGCGTCAGCGTTAGGGAACCGCGGCAGTGCGGTTCAGATGTTGTTTACCAAGACCCGCCCCGGATATAGGTGGTTGCCCGGACTCTCGCCAGGCTAGCATGTTCGCTTGTGGTCAACGGTTGGAGCAGGTCAGTTTGCAACAAGCCGGTAAAATTGGCGCGAGAGAGTGGGCGGATTGGTGTATGGACTGGTTGCGCCGGGCACGTTGGTGAAAGGACCGGACGGGTCGGGGGCGGATTGGAGGAGAAATGCCGGATTGGACCAGCTCAACACTACTGCGCCATCAATTAACTGCGCTGTTAAACGGCACGGCCCGGCCGGGTCGGTGAGGTTCAGTCTGAAAACGGTGCCCAGGTCCCAAATGCCCCCGCGGCTTGTTGTCCCGTACAGCTCGCCGCCGCAGAGTGCAAGTTCGGTGTTCGGATTCGCGCCGTCGGTGCCAGTAAAATGCTTCAGCACGCAAAATCCGCTGCCGTCAGTGTTAAGCTTGAAGAGCATCTCGAGGTTCGACGCACCACCCGAGTATGTTGTCCCGTAAAGCACGCCGTTGGCCAATGCAAGTCCGCCGTTCGGCTCCGCCCCTTCCAATCGGTTCGTGAACCATTTCAGGACCGTGAATCCCGAGCCATCGGTCCGGAGCTTAAACAATGTGCCGCCCATCGCGCCTTCCGGACCGGCTGTGCCGTACAACGTGCCGTCCGGCCCTTGGACAAGTTCGCCGCGCGGGTTCAGCCCGGTCATGTTGGTCAAAATGCCGAAATGCTTGATTATGGTGTGAGTCTGTGCCTCGGCACACAAAACGGCGGAGGCAACGGCGACGAGAACCGCATGTTGTTTTGCCGGTCGCATGCGCGGTTGCATGGTGAAACCTCCTTTCAATCCCTCCGCTCCGTTTACAACAGTCGCAGCAGACACCATACCATTTTGGGCCCTGGAAGTGTTAGTTTTCCGGGGGCATTTGGGAAGGTGGAGTGTGCTTGGGGGTGGCCGTGTGTGCCGGGCGGAAGCATCGGACGCGGGCGCAACGAATGTTTCAGTTTTTTCGAGCGAGCGCGGCTCGGGAAAAGCGCTCGACGAGTCAAATCCGTCAGCGCGTCGCTTTGGCCGCGTGCCTGATGCGGCGCGGCTGTTCCCGCAACTAGCCGGGTGCGCGCGCCCGGTAACTGCACGAGCAGCCTGTGCCAACCCCAACACACCGTTCAGCAATGTTCGCTGGGGCAATGCCATTTGGGGCGGCCCGGTCGCTACTCTTTCTCGATCAACGTGTCGGAGAACTCGAGTATGTCGCCTTTCTTGCATTTCAGTTCGGCTTCTTTGAACTTGATCGCCGCGCGCGGATGCTGGTTGAGCATCCCGGTCAGCAGGTAGGGCAGGTCGTAGCCCCGCAGCAGTTTCGAGCGCAACGGCTCGATCGCGTTTTGCACGCATTCGAGCACAGGTCGGAGCTTGTACTTCGGGTTGTGCAGGAAGGCGATCAGCAGCTCGATCGGGCAGTTCCCAGCGCTACGCCCGAGCCCGGCCATGGTGGCGTCCAAAAAGTTCGCGCCCATGATGATGCCCTCGATCGTGTTTGCGAATGCAAGCTGCATGTTGTTGTGCATGTGCACGCCGACTTCTTTGCCGGTGGCCTTGCAGTCCCGCAGGTATTTCCGGACCAAATAGTGGACCTGTTCGCTGTAAAGCGAGCCGGAGCTGTCCGCTACATACACTGCCTTAACCTCAGACTGCGCGATCGATTCCAGCGTTTCATTCAGTTCAGGTTCGGGCGCAGCCGACACGGCCATGAGGTTGATTCAAAACCCTTGTCATGGGCGTCTTTCACCATGTCGAGCCCGGTCGGAATCTGGTGTATGTATGTGGCCACGCGAATCAAGTGCACCACCGAGTCTTTCTTGGGCGGTATGTCTTCCTTGTAATCGCACCGCTCGGCGTCGGCCATGACCGACAGTTTTAAGCCTGTCGGGTTGTCGCCCACAATCCTGCGTATGTCCTCCTCGCGGCAGAATTTCCAGCACCCGAACTCGCTCACTTTGAGTGTCGGCCGCGAAGCCTTGTATCCGATTTCCATGTAGTCCACCCCGGCTGCCACACACGCTTGGTAAACCGCTTTTACGGTGGCGTCGTCGAACAGGTGATTGTTCAATCAGCCCGCCGTCGCGAATGGTGCAATCGAGAATTTTCAATTCAGGCGGGTACGATACCCAGCGCGCAGCCGTGCCTCCCTAAGTTTTCAGTTCTTGTTTGTCGGTTTTCATTGCTAGCACAAATTACGCATGAATTGTGCTGAGGCGTATATTTCTCGCACAGGCCGCGCCCAATTTACAGCGGAATTTCAGGCTGGCACCGCGCCCAAGCCGCGCCGCAATTAGGGCGGGGTAATTACGAACCGCACATGCGCAGGTTCCGGGACCCGGCCGGCTTGCGCCAAAGGCCAAGTTCTGGTTAGCTGGTGCACGCATGTCTGCCCATGACAAACCTCGCCTGGTAAAATGGCCGTTCCTTGCTGGGGACGGGCTGTTAGTGGCACTTGCAATTTTTGTTGCGTTGCACAAGGGCGCCCCTCTAACGCACCTGGAGCTTGGGCTGTGCTCGGGCGCAATCCTTCTAGGGGCGGGGATCGGGATCGCCCCGTTCGTGCTCGAGTACCGCGGGGCGGTACGACTGATTGAGATTGAAACCTTGGCCGGTACACTGCGCCAGTTGAAAGGACTCGAAGCCGTTGCGCAGAGCGTTAACGCGGCAACGGCGCAGTGGCACGGAATCCAAGACCTGGCGGACCAAACGCTGAAGGCTGCAAAGGAGGTGGCCCAAATGATGACTGCCGAGGCGGCTGCATTCCGCGAGTTTTTGCAGAAGGCTGGCGACGCGGAAAAGGCGACGCTCCGGCTCGAAGTTGAAAAGCTCACCCGAGCCCAGCATGAATGGCTGCAAGTGGGCGTAATGATCCTCGACCACGTTTTCGCTTTAAACAAGGCTGCTGTGCGCTCGGGTAAACCGGAATTGATCGAGCAGATAGGGAAGTTCCAGGCTGCTTGCCGCGACATAGCGCGCCGCGTCGGATTGGTCCCGTTCGAGCCCGCGACAGGCGAGCCGTTCGACCCCGCGCGGCATCAGCTTGCCGACGAGAATGAAAAGCCGCCTCAGAACGCCGCTGTCAGTGAAACAATTGCCGCCGGCTACACTTTCCAGGGACAGTTTTTGCGGCCGGCAGTCGTGACAGTGAAGCCTGTCGAGCAGGCCAGAAAAAGCCAGGACACCGAACGCAGGCGCGCCCAAGCCAGGTCGGGGCAGCCTGAGAAAGGCCAGGACTCCACGGCGTCACTTGTGTAAACTGAGCTTCTGCATGTTATGATTCCGGTGAAGGTACAAGAGCTGCGCGTGTACACAGTTGACCGCAGAGTCGGATTGCGCAGTCTGATTCTGAAGTTGACAGCGGCTCGCAGCTTGTGCACGCACATCATTGTCCTCGGCCTGGTGTGGGCTCCGGCGCGCGCCACAGGCGAGTTCATCTCGCGCAGTCAAGTGCAATGGCCGGCGCTTACTAATACAATGAAGCCGTGGACGTACTGGTGGTGGCCGGGCAGTGCTGTTGACCCGACAAACATTACCCGCGAACTCGAGCGATACCACAACGCCGGATTGGGCGGTGTGCATATCATCCCGATTTACGGCGCGAAAGGCGCCGAGCACAGGTACATCCAGTATCTCAGCCCGAAGTGGCTCCAGATGCTCTCCTACACTGTGACCGAGGCGCGCAGGCTCGGCATGGACGTGGACATGACCCTCGGTACCGGCTGGTGCTTTGGCGGGCCGCGCGTGACTGACCTCGAAGCGAATGCGCTTGTGGTGGTGCGCACCAATGTAGTAATGGCGGGCGGTAGCCTCGGCGAAAAATTTGACCCGGCAAAAACGCAGGCGTTGGTGGCGTTTTCGGACAGTGGTGATTCAATCGAGCTAACGGAGCGGATAAGGCCCGATGGCACAGTTGACTGGGTTGCACCTGGCAGCGGGGCCTGGACGGTTATCGCGGTCTCGCAGCGGCCGTCGGGTCAAAAGGTCAAGCGCGCCGCCCCCGGCGGAGAAGGGCACATGCTCAACCTGTTTTACCCCGAGGCGGTCCGACGCTTTCTTGAATGGTTTGAGGATGTCTTTGCAAGTTACTCAGGGCCGAAGCCACGCGCTGTGTACCACGACTCCTACGAGTACAGGTGCGATTGGTCCCCCGACCTTTTCAGCCAGTTCGAGCGACGGCGCGGGTACAAATTGCAAATGCATCTGCGCGAGTTTTTCAGCGACAACACCAGTGATGTTGTAGCACGGCTCAAATGCGATTACCGCGAGACAGTCTCGGACCTGATCTACGAAAACCTCGCCGGGCTTTGGACACCGTGGGCGCACCGGCACGGATTCATCACGCGCAACGAGGCGCACGGCTCGCCGGGTAACCTACTCGATTTCTACGCCGCAGCGGACATACCCGAGACAGAATTCTTCAGGTTCGACCGGAATATCCTCATCGCGAAGTTTGCGTCTTCGGCCGCGCATGTAACTGGTAAACGGCTCGTCAGCTCCGAGTCTGCCACGTGGCTCGCCGAGCATTTCAACGAGACGCTCGGCGCATTGAAAATTCTCATGGACGAGTTTTTCGTCAGCGGCATCAACCACGTGTTTTATCACGGCACATGTTATTCGCCGGACGACGCCCCATGGCCGGGGTGGTTGTTCTACGCCTCGACCCAAATGAACCCGCGCAACTCGATCTGGCGCGACGTGCCCACGCTCAATGCCTACATCACACGTTGCCAATCCATACTGCAGACGACGCAACCCGAC